>JANONE010000540.1:0-14888 GCA_031420675.1 Ilumatobacteraceae bacterium
GACGACTCACAGCGCCGAGTCGGTGCGAGAGAACACGCGCACAAGAACACGACGGGCTGCAGTCAGTGGAGACACCACTCAGGCGCTATAGCCGGGGTCGCTGGGCCAGTTGGGTTGGAACATATGCCACTGTTCGGGAGCACGACGGATCAGGTATTCCAATTCGAAGGCCAGGTTCTGGGTGACGCGGGCCACGTCTTCGCGCAGCCCACCCTGGCGTTTCATCGAAATCGGCGGTCGCACGATGGCGTTGTGGCCGTCGTATTGCGGCGTGAAGTAGCAACCCACCGGAAGGACCGGCGCGCCGACCCGCAAACCCAACGTGGCCGGGCCGGCCGGCAGCGTGGTGCGCTCGCCGAAGAACTCGACATCGACGCCTCGGCGGTCGAGGTCGCGATCACACAGCAGGCACACGATCTCGTTCTCGCGCAGGGCCTTCACCACCGCCGGCCCGGCCGTCGGGCCGGTGGGCACCACGGTCATGCCCAGATCCTTGCGTAGGTCGGCGAACCACTCGAACAGTTCCGGCGGCTCCAGTGCCTCCACCACCACCGTCAGCCTGAAACCCTGGTCGGTCATCCACCGGCCTGCCCACTCCCAGCCCCCCAGGTGCGGCAGCGCGAAGATGCACCCGTTGCCCAACGCAAGGGCATCGGTGACGTGCCCGAGTCCGTCGACATTGAAGTTGCGCGCCACCGTGCGCTTGCTCAGCGACGGGAGCCGAAAGCTCTCCATGTAATAGTGGGCATAGCTGTCGAAGGCCTGCTGGGTTGCGACCCGCAACGAGGCGCCGCGCAGCTTCGGGTTGACACGCTTGAGGTGGCGTTCGATCATCGCTCGCTTCGTGGGGCTCGAAAAGCTGGCACCGAAGCCCAACGAGGTCGCGGCTGCGGCCGCTACAGGGCCGGGCATCAGCTTGGCTGCGAGCGCGCCCAAGCGGTAGCTGCCGACGGTGACCGCGCCGGTGATGCGATCGCGGGCAGAACGTTCCGACGACGCCGGTTCAGTCACGGCGGAACGACGTGCGGCCGGTGGCACGCGAAATGCGCGTGTGACGCCTTTCTGTGCGTACGACTTGGCGCGTCAGGCGACGGCTACGGCGCAGTTCGATGCGCTCGGCGGTGACGGGCGCGACTGCCGCCTGCTTCCACACCTTCACGAACCGCTGCACCGCGGTGACGGCCGTCAGTGCGAGAGTGATCCAGAGAATCGGGATGAGCAGCGGCTCGAACAGCAAGCCGAGGCACAAAGCGATGATGCGTTCGGCTCTTTCCATCAGGCCGCCCTTGGCATCGAGCCCCAACGACTCGGCCTTGGCCCGCATGTAGCTGATGACCGAACTGAGCGCCATCACGCCGAACGGCAGCATCGCCATGTGGGCCGACTCAGTGCTGCCGAAATACCACGCAACGCCGCCGAACAACAGTGCATCGGCGAGACGATCGATCGTGGAGTCGAAGAACGCCCCACGCTGACTGGACGCTCCGGAAGCCTTCGCCAATGCGCCATCGAGCAGGTCGGGCAGCGCCGCCAGGATCACCAGCACCAGGCCGAGACGCAACGAACCGAAGCCAATCGCAACCGCTGCCCCGACAGCGACCAACAGACCGATCACCGTCAGGTGATCGGGGGTGAGACCGGTTCGGCGCAAGCCATTTCCGAGTGGCTGTACAGCCTTGTCGACCGGGACGCGGAACTTTCCGTCGAACATCGCAGCCACGTTACCCTTTGGTTTCGGGCTCCGTACCGACCCACGGTGCGGACCCGGCCCAGCCAATGGCAACATGGTGGCATGAGCAGCGCATCACCCGCCGACCTGGCCGTCACCTTCCGCTCAGTTCCTCGACGCCTGCACGAGGCGCAGGGCGACGCACCTCACGAGATCATCGCCAACCCGTACTCGGAGTTGCACGGCCTGCTGGCCGAGGCAGGGCGATTGCTCGGCACCAACGAAGACCCGACAACGATCGCTGACGCAATCTCCGTGATGCACGCCGACCACTGGGACGATTCGGTGCTGAAGCGCCTCCGTGAGATCGCGCTCGACCTCGGACGCCTGCTGCGACACATTGCTACCCTCGCCGAGGCCAACGGCTGAGCGCTCCCCATCCGGGGCCTGCGTCAGACCTCCCAGTCCTCCAGCGAGTTCTCCTGCGTGAGGTGCTCGAGCACGCGCCCGTCGACCGCATCCACCAGCACCAGGCCCCGCCGGCGCGGCGGTTCCTCGGCGGAGTAGATCAGCACTCGCCACGTGGGCCGGCTGCGCAGACCGCGCCACACCTGCTGGGCCGAGGCATGACCGACCGCAAACCCCACAGCCCCTTGGGCGGCGACCAGCGCCTGCTTCTCGTCAACCTTCATCCGCCAACCGGAGGAGATGGAGAACAGGCCGACGACAGCGAGCAGAATCGCCGCCCACAGAAAGCCGTTGTTCACCAACGCCGAGGAGTCGCGTTGGGTGAACCAGAGCAGCAGGCACAGCGCGGCGAACGCCAGATACAGCCCACCCGGCTTGCGCCGACGACTGTTGTCGGGGAACTCGTAGGGACCCGCGTACTCGTGTGCATTGAGATCGTCGGGCAGAGCGTCACGAAGGTCGTCTGCACCGGGTGCATCAGGGGCATCAAGTTCATCGGCCATGTCGCTTCAGGCTAATGGCGCAACGGCCCCCAGCCTCATGCGGCACGGCACACGGGTCGTGTGCCACCATGGGCCGATGAGCACCGTGCACACCGATCGCGTTGGCTGCGGCGACGCCGGCGAGATGGATCTTCACGTCTGGACGCCCGATGCACCACCGAAGGCAGCGGTGCTGCTGATCCAGGAGATCTTCGGTGTCGGGCCCTACATCCGCGCCGTGGCCGACCGCCTCGCCACCGCCGGCTACCTGGTGGGCGCCCCCGATGTGTTCTGGCGCTTCGCCCGCAACTGGGAAGCCGGCCACGATCAGCAAGGCCTCGACGCCAGCATCGAACAGGTCGGCCAACTGGACTTTCCCGCCGCCGTCGGCGATCTGTGTGTCGCGCTCGCCCATCTCGGTGGTCAGCCCGGCATCGAGAAGGCGCCGGCCGTGATGGGGTTCTGCCTCGGGGGCACGCTGGCGTGGGCCGTGGCCGCCAACGCGCAGCCCTCGGTGTGCGTCAGCTACTACGGCTCGGGTGTGCCCGCCATGCTGGGCATGATCGAGCAGGTGAGCTGCCCCACGCTGTTCCACTTCGGCAACGAGGACGCCTACATCGCCAACGAGGGTGTCGAAGCCGTGGGCGGCGCGATCGCCGGACGCGAAGGCTTCGTGCTCAACGTCGAGCATGCCGGCCACGCGTTCGACAATCACGAGAGCGCTATCTTCTACAACGAATCTGCCGCCAAGGCCGCATGGGCAAAGACGATGGCCTTCTTCAGCCTGTACCTTCCGGCCTGAGCCGGAACGCACGCGATCAGTCGAACAAGCCCTGTGTGCGATCGGCGGTGCGCACGGCCAAGCCCATGTGGATGTACGCAGCCGGCATCGCGATGCGACCACGAGGCGTACGCGCCAACAGCCCCTGCTGGATGAGGAACGGTTCGTACATGTCCTCCACCGTCTCGGGCTGCTCACCGACGCTGATCGCCACCGTACTGAGCCCCACCGGGCCGCCCGCGAACTGCTGACAGATCGCGTTGAGGATGGCGCGGTCGACCTTGTCGAGGCCCCGTTCGTCGACCCCGAACACCTTCAGGCCCTCGCGAGCGGTGGACTCGGCAATGGTGCCATCGCCGCGCACCTCGGCGAAATCGCGCACGCGGCGCAACAGGCGGTTGGCGATGCGTGGTGTGCCGCGCGAGCGGCGGGCGATCTCCCACGCACCTTCGGGCGAGATGCGCACGTGCAGGATGCCGGCCGCCCGTCGAATGATGGATTCGAGTTCGTCGTCGGCGTAGTAGTCGAGCCTGGCGACCAAGCCGAAGCGATCGCGCAGCGGGCCGGTGATCATGCCCGTGCGGGTGGTGGCGCCGACGAGGGTGAACGGTGGCAGCGTGAGCCGGATGCTGGATGCCGCCGGCCCTTTGCCGACGATGATGTCGAGCTGAAAGTCCTCCATCGCGGGGTAAAGGATCTCTTCCACCGCACGCGACAGACGATGGATCTCGTCGATGAACAGGACGTCGCCTTCCTCGAGCTTGGTGAGGATCGCGGCAAGATCGCCCGCCCGCTCGAGCGCCGGGCCGGACGTGATGTGCATGTGCACGCCCATCTCCGCCGCGACGATTCCGGCCATGGAGGTCTTGCCCAAGCCAGGTGGACCAGCGAGCAGCAAGTGGTCGGCGGGTTGGCCACGCTTCTTCGCGGCCTCCAGCACGATGGCCAGATGCTCCTTCAGTTCGCGCTGGCCGACGAACTCGCTGAGCCGCCTGGGCCGCAAGCCGACCTCTTCGACCTCCTCGTCGTCGCCGACGACGGCGGGCTCCAGGAATTCCTCACGCACGCTTCGCTCCCAACATCTTCAGCGCATCGCGCAGCATGCCGGACGCGTCGCCATCCGACGGCAGTTCGCGCAGTGCATCGCGGATCTCGTCGGGACCGTAGCCCAGGCCGGTGAGAGCCTCGCGTACATCGCCCACCACCGAACCTTTGCCACCGCCACCGACCGGCGACGGGTCGAGCATCGGCAGGTTGAGCCGGTTGCGCAGTTCGATCAGGAGGCGTTCGGCAGTCTTCTTACCCACGCCGGGAACCAATGTGAGCGCTCCGATGTCGTTGGACGCGACGATGTCGACCAATGCCGCGGGCGCATGTGTGCCCACTATGGCCAGCGCCAGTGCAGGGCCGATGCCATGGGTGGCAATGAGCACCTGGAACGTGGTGCGTTCGTCGCGGTGAAGGAAGCCGAACAGGGTTTGCGCATCTTCACGAATGTGGTGGTGCACGTACAAGAACACCGACGCGCCCGGCTCGAGCTCGGCGAGCGTGCGCGGCGTGACCGAGACGAAGTAGCCGACGCCACTGACCTCGATTAGGGCACACGAATCTTCCGTGCGCTCCAGCACGGCGCCACGGAGCGAACCAATCATCGCCGCATCGCCTCCTGCACGCGCCGGCGCATCGGTGCTACAGCCAGGTAGCACAAGGCCAGCGCCGCGGCATCGGCGGCATCGGCCGGCTTCGGGGGCGTGGCCAAGCCGAGCCGGGCCTGCACCATGCGCTGCACCTGCGCCTTGTCGGCCCCGCCCCACCCGGCCACGCAATCCTTCACCTGGTTGGGCGTGAACTGCACCACATCGCAACCGAACGCAGCCGCCTCCGCGAGCGCGAGGCCACTGGCCTGGCCGACGCTCATCGCGGTGCGCACGTTGGTCTGGAAGAACACCTGCTCGACCGCGACGGCGAACGGGCGGTACTGCTGCAGCAGCAAGACAAGCTCGCCCTTCAGGTCGGCCAAGCGCTGCGGCAATGGATCGGTGGGCGGAGTACGGATGACACCGAGCGCGATCGGCCGCACGATGTTGCCGGCGGAATGCAGCACGGCATACCCACAACGCGTGAGACCGGGGTCGATCCCCAAAACCACGGACTCGTCTCGAACGAACACGTGTACGACACTAGCGGATGGTTCGCCCACGTCCGTGGACCATCGATCGGTGTGGAAGCCTAGGACAATGCGTCGCCCTGCCCTCGCCTTCCCCGTCGCTGCTGCCGTCGCGCTCGCCCTGACCCTCGCCGCGTGCAGCGCCAGCGGCTCCACGGGCGACACCGCTGCTCCCGAGCCATCGACATCGCTCCCCGTCAGCACCACCACCGGTCTGGACGACGCGATCCTCGAACAATCGCTGGCGTGCGATCCACTCGACGAGCGCGCATGCCTGCTGCCGTGGCCCAACGATGCCTTCACCGTTCCCGACCCTGCGACTGCCACGGGGCGTCGACTCGCCATCCATGCCCAGAGCACGCCCGCCAACGCAGATGGTGTACACATCGATGTGACCGACCAGAACCGCGCGGATGGCTTCTCCCCCGGCTCAGCCGTCCTGGCACTGGTGCCGGGTCTCGACATCGAGGCCACCGGCATCGCCCCCAGCACCGACATCGGCGCTTCGCTCGCCGACGATGCCCCGGTCGTGCTGTTGGACACCACTACCGGAGAACGGGTGCCCTACTGGGGCGAACTCGACGCGGCCGCACCGGCGGGCGACCAGTTGCTGATGATCCATCCGGCAGTCGGCCTCGGCGAGGGGCATCACATCGTGGTAGCGATGCGCCGCCTGAAAGACACCAACAACGTGATACTCGAGCGATCAACGGCGTTCCAAGCCGCGATCGACGGCACCCCCGAACCAGCCGAGCGGACGAGAGCGTTCCGGGAGTTGCTGACGGCGCTCGCTGATGCCGGCGTGACCGACGACGACCTGTACCTCGCCTGGGACTTCACCGTCGCCAGCGCCGAGAGCCTCAGCGGCAGGGTGCTGAACATGCGCGACGTGGCGTACACCGAACTCGGCGACGCAGCGCCTGCGTTCGCCGTGTCCGGCCAGAGCACCACTGGCAACGTGCGCACCATCGACGGTACGTACCAAGTACCCAACTTCCTGTCCGCCGATGGAGCACCCGGCAACACGTTCACGCTCGGCGTCGATGGCTTGCCGCAGCGCAACAACGACTCGCCGTTCTTCACTGCCGGCTTCCGCTGCGTGGTACCCGATGCCCCCGATGCGCCTGTGCCCGGCATCGTCTACGGCCACGGCCTATTGGGCAGCCGCGGTGAGGTGGGTGCGCTGTCGTTCGCTGCCGAGATCAGCGTTGCCGCCGCGTGCGCGACCGATGAGATCGGGATGAGCACCGACGACATCGGTAACCTGGCCGCGATTCTCGGCGACCTCTCCCACTTCGACCAACAGGCCGACCGCATGCAGCAAGGGCTGCTCAACCAGCAGTTCCTCGGGCGCTTGCTGAACCATCCGAACGGGTTCGTGTCGTCACCCGCGTTCCAGTCGGCCACTGGCGAACCGCTCGTCGCACACGGCGAGACACAGTTCGTGGGGAACAGCCAGGGCGGCATCCTCGGCGGCGCAGCGAGCGCAATCAGCAGCGAGTGGTCACGTGCCGTGCTTGGCGTACCCGGCGTCAACTACGCGTTGCTGCTGCCACGCTCCAGCGACTGGCCCCAGTTCCAGCCCATCTTCGACGCCGCCTACGCCGACCCGGTGGATCGGGTGCTGGCGCTGCAACTCATCCAGCTGTTGTGGGATCGCGGCGAGAACAACGGCTACGCACAACATCTCACCGCCGATCCGTACCCCGGAATCGAACCCAAGCAGGTGCTGCTGGTGGAAGCATTCGGCGATCACCAGGTGGCGAACGTGTCGACGGAGGTGTTGGCACGCACGCTGGGCGCGAGCACCCACGAACCATCGATCGCAGATGGCCGCAGCAACGACGTCGACCCGCATTGGGGCATCGCCGCGCGCGACCCGACCGCACCCACCAACGCCGTCCTCGTGCTGTGGGACTTCGGCACTCCGGCACCGCCGCCCGTCAACCTGCCGCCCACCGAACCGGAGTACGGCAAGGACCCCCACGGCGCAGGCAGCAGCGAGCCGCTGGTGCTGCAGCAGGCGTTGACCTTCCTACTGACCGGCGAGTTCACCGACGTCTGCAATGCCCAGCCCTGCCGAAGCACGGTGCTGAGCGGTTGATCAGCTCTGGAGGCCGAGCAGGATGTGGATCAGCTCGCTCACCGGGCGGAACGTGAGGCCGGCAATCGCCCGGTGGGCATAGCGAACGATGCCATCGCCATCGACGATGAAGACGCTTCGCCGTGGAAACCCGAGCGGGCCCAAAGTGCCGTACGCCGCAGCCACAGACTTGTCGGTATCCGCCAGCAGGGGGAACTTGAAGCCGTGCTTGTCGGCGAACTTCTCGTGGCTCTCCACGCTCTGTGCAGAGATGGCAACGACCTGTGCGTTGAGCGCCTCGAACTGCGACAGATCGTCGTTGTAGCTGTTGAGCTGCTTGGTGCACACCGGCGTGTCGTCGCCCGGGTAGAACACGAGCACGAGCGGCTTGCCGAGGTAGTTGCTGAGCGACGCCTCGCCGCCTCCGGTTGACGGCAGGGTGAAGGTGGGCGCAGGATCGCCGACGGAGATGCTCACTCGGTCACCGCCTCCATCAGCTCCTCGCTGATGTCGAAGTTGCTGTACACGTCTTGCACGTCGTCATTGTCCTCCAACGCATCCATGATTCGCAGGATCTTGCGGGCATCGACCGCGTCGGTGATCTCGACCGTCATGCTCGAAACCATCGTGCTCTCGGCCGAGACGACCTCTAGGCCGCCCGCCTGCAAAGCGTCGCGCACATCGAACACCAGCGACGGGTCGCAGGTGATGCGCCAACTGCCATCGCCGTCGTCGGCAACATCGTCGGCGCCGGCTTGGAGGGCCGCCATCATCAGTGAGTCCTCGTCACCGCTGTTCACGTGCAGCACACCGCGTCGGCTGAACTGCCAGCCGACGGCGCCGGGCTCGGCCATCGCGCCGCCCAACTTGGAGAAGATGTTGCGCACGTCGCTGCCCGTTCGGTTGCGGTTGTCGGTGAGCACATCGACGAGCATCGCCACGCCACCGGGCGCGTAGCCCTCGTAGGTAATGGCTTCGTATGTGCCACCGTCGGTGACACCGGCGCCGCGCTTGACGGCGCGGTCGATGGCGTCGTTGGTCATCTGCGCGGCCTTTGCCTTCAGGATCACGGTGCGCAACGAGGCATTCGACGACGGGTCGCCACCGCCTTCGCGCGCGGCCACCTCGAGCTGGCGGGCCACCTTGTTGAAGACCTTGGCGCGGGCCTTGTCGGCGGCGCCCTTCTTGTGCTTGATCGTTGCCCACTTGGAATGGCCCGACATTGGACTATGCCCTCTCCTTCTCGGTCGTGAATCCGTTGTGCCGCAGGAACATGTCGTGCAGCCGTGCATCGGCGGTGATCTCTGGATGGAACGACGCCACCATGACGTGTCCCTGGCGTGCCAACACGGGCACGCCGTCGTGCGTGGCCAGCACCTCGACTCCGGTGCCGGATGTCACCACCTTAGGGGCACGGATGAAGACAGCGTGGAACGGACGGGTGAGCCCTTCCACCTCGATGTCGGCCTCGAAGCTGTCCACCTGTCGGCCGTACCCATTTCGACGCACCCTGATGTCGATGGCGGCGAAGCTGCGTTGATCGGGCCGCCCATCGAGCACCTCGGTGGCCAGCAGGATCATGCCGGCACAGGTACCGAACACGGGCATGCCTTCGCAGATGCGGGCCTGCAACTCGTCGAACATCACCGACGTCTCCAGCAGCCGCGACATCGTGGTGCTCTCGCCGCCGGGCATCACCAGTGCGTTCACCTGCGCAAGGTCGGCGGGTGTGCGCACCTGGCAAGTCGCTACCCCAAGGCCGCGGAGCGCGTCTTCATGCGCGCCAAACGCACCCTGCAGCGCAAGCACACCGATCGTCGGCAGCACCTGGGGGCTCCGGCTTCGCACGCATCAGTCCACTCACCAGCCGCGCTCGGCGTAGCGCTCGGTGATCTCGTCCATTCCGATGCCGGTCATCGGGGTACCGAGTCCACGGCTGACCTTGGCGAGGATGTTGGCGTCGCGGAAGTGAGTGGTGGCCTCCACGATGGCCTTCGCACGCGGCGACGGATCTTCGCTCTTGAAGATGCCCGACCCGACGAACACGGCCTCGGCGCCCAACTGCATCGCGAGGGCGGCGTCGGCCGGGGTGGCGATGCCACCGGCGCAGAACAACGGCACCTGCAGCCAACCGGTCTCGGCGATCTCCTGCACCAGTGGCAGCGGAGCCTGCAGCTGCTTGGCCCACTGGAACAGCTCGGCGTTGTCGGCCTGCGTGATCTTGCGGATATCGCCGATGATGCTGCGCAGGTGGCGAACGGCTTCGACGATGTTGCCGGTGCCGGCCTCGCCCTTGCTGCGGATCATGCACGCGCCCTCGCTGATGCGACGGAGCGCCTCGCCCAGGTTGGTGGCGCCGCACACGAACGGCACGGTGAACGCGTACTTGTCGATGTGGTGGGTCTCGTCGGCGGGGGTGAGCACTTCGCTCTCGTCGACATAGTCGACACCGAGTGCCTGCAGGATTTGCGCTTCCACGAAGTGGCCGATGCGAACCTTGGCCATGACCGGAATGGTGACGGCGGCCTTGATGCGCTCGATCATCTCCGGGTCGCTCATGCGGGCCACGCCACCATCGCGACGGATGTCGGCCGGCACTCGCTCGAGCGCCATGACGGCGCATGCACCCGCATCTTCGGCGATCTTTGCCTGCTCGGCGTTGACGACGTCCATGATGACGCCGCCCTTCATCATTTCGGCGAGGCCGCGCTTGACCTGCATGGTGCCGGTGGCACGCGAAGGTGACGTCTTCGAAGTCATGGCGTCAGCGTATCGCTGCCGGGGTCGGGGCACCCCAGCCAAATCCAGGTGCCCGCACTACCACCAGTCGTAGGTGTCAGGGGCCAGGTGTCAGGGGCCAGGTGTCAGGCGACTGGAGTGGCGGTGCCCAAGCGGGCAAGCTCGATGAACGTACGACCGGGGGTCAGTGGAATCGTCTGACCGGCTGTGTCGTGCAGGACGATGGCCGCGAGACGATCGTTGCGCGTCCAGGTACCACGCTGCAGAACGCCGCCGGTGAACACCAGCAAATCGCCGCTGCCGATCGTCTGCGCCTCTGGGCTGCGTGCGTCGGCAGCGCTGGGCTGGTAGTCGACGTACATGATTATCACGTTGCTGGTGCTGACCTGGCCGCTCAGCGCGTCGATGTGCGGGGCGCCACCATTGGAGCGCAGGTAGCTGCCCGACGGGGCGTCGAAGCGCCACTCGATCGCCAGGCCGTCCATCTCGAGATCGACACCGGCCGCTGGCGCGCCGGCGGGCGCCACGCCGGGGGCGAGGTACAGGAACTGTTGCGGTGGTGGCCCGGCTCCCTCGGGCGCCAAGGTCCAGGCCGCCGTTGCCGATGCATACAGATCGTACGGCTTCTTGCGGTCGTTGGCGCGATAGAAGCCGGCCGCCTTGTACACGTCATTGCGTTGCGAGCTGAGGTCGACCAAGTCGCTGCCCTCGATGGCCCGCGTCACGTTTCGGTTGCCACCGCTCCAGAGGAACAGTGGCTGGTTGAACGAGCCGAGCAGCAGGATGTCTTGCGTGCGGCCGGACCGGATCGGCCCGACGGGATCGGCGGCCTGCGACTGGAAGACGGCCGCAAAGCGCGTCTGCACTTCTATGATCTCCTCGAAAACGATGTCGGCTTCGTTGAGGCCACTCTGCGGGCGGGCAGCAGCGTTGTTGTCGATCTTGACCACCAGCGCCGGGCGTTGGGCAACCGCGGCATCGGTGACGGGCAGACCGGTGAGCGGGTACACGGGCACCGGCGCCGCCGTGGTGGTGGGCGCCACGGTCACGGTGGTGGGTACGTCGGTGGTGGCGGAAGTGGTGTCGGGTGCGGTGGACGTGCTCGTCGATGCAGTGCTCTTGCCGTCGCCGCCGCAACCGACGACAGCCGCTGCCAACGTGAGGAGCACCACCAATCGACGGGTGCGGGTCATAGTTCCCTCAGTAGTGCGATTCGTTCTTCCAGCGGTGGGTGCGTGTCGAACAACTTGTTCCACTTGCCCATCTTTCCGCCGTCGCCGACGCCCGACATCGGCTGTTCGATCCACATGTGCGCGGTGGCGGTGGAGGCCGCGTGAGTGACGGTGCCGTCGTCGCGCAGCTTCTCCAGCGCGGAGATGAGGCCCGGTGGGTAGCGAGTCATCTGGCACGCGGAGACGTCGGCAAGGGTTTCGCGTTTGCGACTGATGGTGGCCTGCATCGCCTTGGCGATGAAGGGAGCGAAGATCAACAGCGCAAAGCCGAAGAGGGCGAGCACGTTGCCGCCACCACCCTGATCGCCGGAACGGCGCTCGCGCCCACCGTTCCACCACATCATTCGAATGGCGATGTTGGTGAGCAACGCGATCGAGCCCACCAAGGTGACAGCGAGCGTGCTGACCAGGATGTCGTAGTTGCGGATGTGCGAGAGCTCGTGAGCGAGCACGCCTTCCAGTTCGACGCGGTTCAGCTTCTCCAGCAGGCCGGTGGTCACGGCGATGGCAGCGTGCTTCGGATCGCGACCGGTGGCGAACGCGTTGGGGGCGGGGTCGTCGACGATGTAGACCCGTGGCTTGGGCAGGCCACTGGCGATGCAGAGACCTTCCACCAGGTTGTGCAGTCGCTGGAACTCGACCGGGTCGGCGGGGCGGGCGCGGCTGACCTTCAGGGCAATGACATCGGCCTTCCAATACGAGAAGAAAGCCATGGCGCCGGAGAACACGAGCGCGATCAGCGTGCCGGCGACGCCATTGCCGATGAACAGCCCAAAGGCAGCACCCACCAGGCACAGCACCAACACGAACGAGGCAATGAGCGCGACACTGCGCCGTTTGTTGGCGCGGATCAGCTCGAACATGTCGGGTTCAGAACTGGACCTTGGGCACCTCGCGGGCAGCCTCGTCGGTCTCGAAGTATTCGCGCTTCTCGAACTTCAGCATGCGAGCGAAGAACACCGTGGGGAACGCCTGCAGCTTGTTGTTGTAGCCCAACACGCTGTCGTTGTAGAACTGCCGGGAATAGGCGACGCGGCCTTCGGTGGCGCTGAGCTCTTCCTGCAGCGCAAGGAAGTTCTGGTTGGCCTTGAGGTCCGGGTAGGCCTCACCGAGGGCGAACAACTGCCGCAACGCACCGGTCATCATGTTGTCGGCTGCTGCCTGGCCGGCCGGGGTGGACGGCGCCGCGATGGCCGCGTTGCGGGCGTTGATGACGGCTTCGAGCGTCGACTTCTCGTGGGCGGCGTACGCCTTCACCGTCTCCACCAGGTTGGGGATCAGATCGATGCGCCGCTTGAGCTGCACGTCGATCTGCGACCAGGCGTTCTCCACCTGGTTGCGACCGCGGATGAGGCTGTTGTAGCTGACGATGCCGTACAGCGCGAGCAGAACGACCACCACCAGCAGGATGATCAAGTACTCCATTGATGGGCTCCGAGTGGTTGGGGGCGCTGCGAGAGTCGCGCCGTTACGGGGCCATCATACGGGTGCGGCGGCGAAGGCGCTGTGACACCGGCCCCGACATCAGCGGCCACGGCGACACCGGCCTGGCGGAGCGGCTCGGTGGCAGCGCCACCTCGCGGTACATGGCTGCGTAGTGCTGAGCAAGGGCGACCATCGAGAAGTCGTCGGCGCGCCGGTCCCCCGCCTTCACCAGGCGTGCCGCCAGCTGAGGGTCGTAAAGCGCTCGTGCGATCGCGGCAGCGAGGGCGGTTGCATCGCCCGGAGGCACGAGCAACGAGTCGACCTCGTCGGTGGCGACGTTGCGATACCCGTCGAGCGCGCTCGCCACGATGCACGTGCCGGCGGCCATCGCCTCGATCAGCACCACGCCGAAGGACTCGCCGCGCAGCGAAGGCGCACAGAAGACATCCGCACCCTTCAGGCGGGCGATCTTCTCCCCGTCGCTGAGGCGACCCAACCATTCGATTCGGGTATCGGTCTCGGTCAGCTCGCGCAGCCGTTCGGTGTCGGGCCCGTTGCTGCCAACCCACAGCCGCACCTCTGGGCCCAGTTGGGTCATGGCCGCCAACAGCACATCGAGGCCCTTGCGTTCCTCGTGGCGGCCGCAGAAGAAGATGGTCGGGGCACCGGTCGGGAAGGGCGTGGCCGAGCGGTAGTCCTGCAATTCGACGCCGTTGTACAGCACCTCGTAGTCGCCGGGTACGTGTTCCTGCACAAGCGCGAGAGCGTCCTTCGACACGGCGACGCGGCGGGCGATGTTCTTTGCGGCCGCCTTCATCGGCGCGTTGCCGTAGCGGTAGCTGGGGCTGTCGCCGGCGGCGTGGAAGGTGGCGATCACCGGCGCCGGGTGCAACAGCATCGACGTCATCGGCGGGCCGGGGGCGAACGGCTCGTGCAGGTGGAGCACATCGAACTGCTCCTCGAACAGTACGCGCATCGTGCGCAGCACACACGCCGGGTCGGGCGCGAGCGGGGCGATGGAGCCGTTGGTGGAGGCGGGCAGGCTGTTGCCGAGCGGCGTGACGAAGGTGGCCGGCGGCGGGCCGTCGCAGGGCCCGAGCACGCGCACCTCGATACCCATGCGGCGCAGTTCGCGGGCGAGCCCCATTGCCTGCGCCTGCACTCCTCCTGGTATGGAGAGGCTGTACGGGCTGACCATCCCCACACGCAGCACGCGCTCCTTGTCAGGCACGGTGCGTGACCCTATCGGACGAGACAGGTGCGGCTCGCTCCCGGTGCTGAGCCTGATCGGCGTCGCCACCAAGCGCCCTCAGAAAAGCCGAGCAGTGAGCTTCCTGCGGTAGACCGCCGTGCGCGGGTCGTCGGAGCCCATCAGCTCGAGCAGATCCAGGTACTGCTGGCGGGCGACCTCATCGGCCTTCACCTGGTCGAGGAGCGCGATGAGAGTGGCCTCGTGATCGTCGTCGGGAGCGACCCGTACCCGTGCCTTGGCAGCGACGTGACGGGTGCGATCGGTCTCGGGAATTCGAGCGAGGAACTGCAAGGCCTGTTCGGTCTCGCCACGCGCCACCAACAACTCGGCGAGGCCGACGATGGCATCTTCGTTGCCGGGCTCGATCTCCAGCGCCGCGCGGAACGAACCCTCGGTGCCTTCCGTAAGCAACCCGGCGAGCACGTTCTCCTGCTCGGTGGGCACCAGTGCATCGACGAACTGCTGCACGATGTGCTCCGGGTGGGCACCCGTGAACCCGTCGATGACGGCTCCGTCCCTCAGGGCGTACACCGCCGGGATCGACTGCACCTGGAAGGCCTGCGCGATGGCCGGGTTCTGGTCGGTGTCCA
>JANONE010000541.1:0-2535 GCA_031420675.1 Ilumatobacteraceae bacterium
GCGACGTCGACCGGTCTGTGCTGCTCGATCGAATCGATCCCGGCTCGGCCGGACATTCAAATCTGCATCGTCGCGGAGCCCGAGCACCTCGAAGCTGTCAGCTGGCCCATCCTCAGGGCGTGTCATGAGAACTCCTTCAAAGTCGTTGCGAGAAGCACCGACGCGCGGTGGAGGTGCTGCTTGACGGAACCGACCGAGATACCGAGCGTGTCGGCAATCGATCGCTCGTCGAGATCGGAGTAGTGTCGCAACAGCTCGCACTCCTGCTGTCGGCGAGGCAGCGCGACAACGGCGCTGAGAACAGCAAAGCGCTCGGGGCGCCGAACATCGTGGTAGATCAATTCGTCGCGAGGCCGAGCTCGAAGCCGGTCCTCGACGGCTCGCGTGCGGCCTCGTCGCCGCACATGGTTGCGAGCCAGGTTCAACACGATCAACCGGTAGTACGCAACCACACGGTCAGGATCCCGCACCCGCTGAAGCGAAGCATGCAGGCGGATCGTTGCGTCGTGGACGATGTCCTCTGCTGTCGCGACGTCGCCGACGAGCAACCGAGCAAGACCCACCATCTCGCGATAGTGACGCTCGTAGATCGCATACGCATCATGCTCAACCCGAGCCTCGACGTCACCGTCGACGTGCGGTTGAGATGTCGACACGACGCCTTGCATACCACGACTGACACCGTCGGCGACGAAAACGTTGACCGGCAATCGAAATCTCGGCTAGAACCCGCCGCCAGACCCGCCGGCAACGCCCACGGCGTCTGGCCCTGGCCCACGACACCGCCGCAGCGTTCGAATCTCATCGTGGCCGCACATGTAAGGCACTTCGCGAGTGGCTACCCGCAAAACACCTCTTCGTCGCTGTCGTCGACCTGGCGGTAGGTCACTTTGCGGTCGGAAGCCTCCGCTTGCAACTCCGAGCCGTCAGCCGACAGAACGACCTTCAACGGAATGAGTCCGCCATCCACATCGCCCGTCCACTCAGTCGGCAACCAATCAGTGGAAGTGGCATCCCCCTCGTCGGTGATCCAAAACACATCGTTGACGGGCAGACCGAGTCGTTCGACGCCGCAATGTGTTCCGACCCTGAGCACGTACGACTTGCCGGGAAGCACTTCAGTCTCAGGCGTGACTTCAGGCAGCGACGACGCCGTCTCGCTCTTGCCCGATGAGCAACCGGCGAGCACGACAAGGAGGGATGCAGCAAACATCCAACGCGCAGCACCGACTCGCTTGTCCAGCATCGACCCACAATGCCCGCTCGACGCTCCCGACGCAAGCGCACCGACAGCTGCAGATCGAAGGCGCCGATCGGCAGGAGATGGCGCTAGGAGTTCGCCTTCACGACCCGGTCGAACTCGTCGGCGACGGCGATCGTCGTCTCCAGCGACGTGCCCTTGAATCCCAGCACGAACGCGAGGCCGCCATCGGGTTGCAGCACCGATACTGCTCGGACATCGTCATACCCTGCTCCGTCGTCACCGGTTGGATCGACCATGGCGGTGGCGCCGGAGGTCAGTGTCAGCTCGAACTCGTCGGGGTCGTTCGTCGGCTCGCGATGTGGCATCGGGGTATCGGTCCACGCGATCGAGAACGCCGCATCGCGGTGTCCTCCGGCTGCCGGGGCATCGTCGAAGTAAATCTCGCAGCCGCCCTTGTTGTCTGTTCCGTCGTCGAAGCCAATGGCCTTCGCGACATAGGGCAGGTATGGGCCGAGAGCCATTTTCGCGACGGCGTCGTACATGCGGTCGCAATGCGGATCGAGATCAGCCGAGATTGTCTGCTTGGTCGGCAGCGGCTGCGAGCCGGAGAACGATGCAATAGTCGCCCCGGGCGCTGAGGTCGCGGTCACGACGGCCGACACTTCGGGAGCAACGATCGTCGGTGGCGGCTCCGACACGGCCGTCACCGTCGTCGGCTCGATCACCGTCGTCTCACGGCCCGTTGCGACGTTGATGCCGGAGTCTGCGGTGCTGTCCTGCCGTGACGTCTGAGAGTCTCCACCTGAACCGCCGCAGCCCGCCACGATCGCACCAAAGAGCACGGCGAGGACGAAGGCACGCATGGCGCATATTGCCCTGATAGAGGATGTGATGCAAGGACGCTGCGGTACTCGTAGCGTGCGGGGTCTGGCCAGGTGGGTCTCTCGAATGCCCTGTCGCAGTCACGGTTGACTTCTGAGCGAAGCGGTCTCAGATCGCTCGAGCAGCACAGCATCGTGAGGCGATGCGTCTCGAGCAGATCAGATGTGCCGCTTAAGAGTGCTGCCACTTCCGTTTGACGGCTGGGCAGAGTTGCGGCGTCCCTGCGTCCATCGGCCTGCGCTCGTTTCGATTCAGCGCCGTCGGCTTGGTGCTGCTCGCGCTGGTCGTTGTAGACCCTGGCTGCGGCAACGAGGTTGAGGGTCTGCGGGGTGCGGTCGCCGGCGCGGTAGCCGTCAATCGCAGCTATCAGTTGACGAATCACCTCCAATCCGATCGCCACCACGTCGCGGCCGTCACCGCTCGCGAACAGGTTCTAGAGGCTGGCCGCC
>JANONE010000542.1:0-5122 GCA_031420675.1 Ilumatobacteraceae bacterium
CTTGGTCGAGCACGGCGTGCGAATCGGTTCCGGCCGCAACCATCAGATGCGCAGTTGCCACTTCCATGTCCGACGTCAGTGTCCACACGTGAAGGTCATGAACATCAACGACACCACCGATGCCGGCCAACTCCACTTGCATTGCCGCAAGGTCAATTCGCGCTGGAGCAGCCTGCACCAACACGCGCAACGCCTCGCGACCGAGCTTCCACGCCCGCGGCAGGATGAACACACCGATCGCAGCGCCGATCACCGGATCGACCCACGCCCAGTCGGTGATCCCCCACACGATCGCGGCGACGATCACACCGACAGAGCCGAGCATGTCGGCCAGCACCTCGAGGTAGGCACCCTGCAGGTTGAGACTCTCCTGCGACCCTGCGCGCAGCAGCAGGAACGCGATGACATTGACGATCAGACCGAGGATCCCGACGATCAGCACAGGTGTGGACGCAACGTCGGGCGCGTCGCTGAGACGGCGGACTGCCTCGAACAGCACGTAGCCGGCAACGCCGAACAGCAGTACGGCGTTCACCAGTGCTGCGAGAATCTCCAACCGGTACAGCCCGAACGTGCGTCGCGGGTGGACCCGCGCCTTCGAGGCGGCCTGGATCGCCGCCAATGCCATGCCGAGCCCCAACGCGTCGGTGGCCATGTGCCCGGCGTCGGACAACAGCGCCAGCGACCCCGTGACGATTCCCGTGAAGACCTGCACCACCAAGAAGGCGACGATCAATCCGAACGAGATGAGCAACGGCCGCATGTGGCGGGCACCGGCTCTCATTGCGGCCGCACCGTGATCGTGACCGTGGTCGCCGCTCATCACCAGCCGTCCAGATCGGCGTGCCCCGGTTCGACCACCAGGGTGAGCTCACACAACAATCTCAGCGCCCGCCCCAGTTTTCGGTCCGCAAGGTCGTAGCGGATCTGACGGCCCTCGCGCGTCGCTCGCACCAGACCGCAGCCGCGCAGGCACGCCAGATGATTGGAGATGTTGGCCCTACTCTCTCCCAACTCGCCAGCGAGATCGGCCGGGTACGACGGGCCATCCAACAAGCGAACGAGGATCTGCCGGCGAACCCCGTCAGCCATCGCTGTGCCGACACGGCCCAGAACATCGAGCCGGTCGTCGGCGCATACGGGAACAATCACACGACCAGCATAGTTCAGCCAGGGCTGTAATACATCACATGCTGAACCATGCCGAATTGGTGCCGGGGCTCCACGATGAACGATCAGGTGTCGGTCAGATCGCGCACCAGTTGCCGACTGACGCGTGAGCGACGAACTGCGAGACGACCCACGCTCATCGCCGACCGCGAGATGCGTGTCGCCGGGCCCCCATCGGCGCCGTCGAGGAGGTCGTTCCATGTGAGTGCCCATGGCGCTGCGATGGCCCTCCCGACACCAGGCAAGGTGAGGGCTCGACCCAGCAGCGCCACCCGACGGGGCGACCCCGCGATCGCCGCTGCGTGGATGGCCGCGGCCGTCGCGTTGTACCGTCCCGGGCCGGCGGCGAGGTGCTGACGGTAGCGAGCCGCTGCCGAACCGGGCCCGGACAGGATGGCATCCGCCGCTGCCGCAGCGCTCGTCATCGCAGGGGCGATGCCCTCACCCTGCAGGGGGTTGACGAGGCCGGCAGCGTCGCCGACCAGGAAGACCCGTCCGCGGGCCGCGACGGTGCCGACCATTCCCATCTTCAACCACCCTCCGAGACGCCGGCCGTCGACAGCGGCGGACAGGACGCCCAGTCGGCGGAGGTGGTCGCAGAACGACTCGAAGCACGCAACGGCGCGCGACGCGGACGAACGATCGCCGCCTACACCGAGCCCCAAGCCGAGGTTGGCAACTCCCTCCTCTCCGGGAAACAACCATCCGTAGCCGGGAAAGCCACACAGCCGACGTTCGTCCCACAAGGCGATGACGGGACGGTCGACGACTTGGGCGACGTACGTGCGCACAGCAAAGCCCATCAGCGCGGACCCGGGTTTGACGAGGCCGGTGGCCGCCGCGACTCCGCTGGTCGCACCGTCGGCGCCGACGACGACGTCGGCGACAAGACAACGGCCGTCGTCGAGTTCCACCGTGCCGCCGCGGACCCCGGCCACCCTGCCGGTCACCGGTTCGGCACCTGCCGCGATCGCAGCCTCGCGCAGCCACGCGTCGAACCGGAGACGGGTGACCGCGATGCCGTGATCCGGGTAGGTGCGCCCGGCGCGGGCGGGCAGCAGCACCCGCCGCCCGGTCGGGCCGATCACGATCATCTCCCCGACCTGTCGACCCAAGGGTGGCGCCAGGCCGAGCGAGGCCATCAGCGCCACCGCACGCGGCCCGACGAGATCGCCGCATGCCTTGTCACGAGCGAAGGTCGCCTTGTCGACCAGCGCCACCCGGGCACCGCCGCGAGCCAGTAGGAGGGCGGCGACGCTGCCAGCCGGCCCAGCACCCACCACGACGGCATCGACAGTTGGTCTGCTCACGACACCTCCGGGAAACGGAACACGTACAGTGTCCCATACCCGAAAGGAGCTGGGATGCACGCTGATTCCGCGCAAGGCTCGCCGACAGCTCTTGCACGGGCGCTCTTCGCCGGTCTGCCCGCTCGCTACGACCGCCTCGCCGCCGTGCTCTCACTCGGTCAAGACCGACGCTGGCGCCACGAGATGATCGATCATGTCGCCAGCAGCCACCCACGCACGGTCCTCGACGTGGCCACCGGGCCGGCCGGCGTGGCTCTCGCGCTCGCCGACCGCACCGACGCAGCGATCACCGGCATCGACATCAGCCCCGACATGCTGGGTCGCGGCCAGCGCAACGTCGCGGTCGCCGGGCGCAACGACCGCATCGCCCTCGTGCTCGGGCACGGCGAGCTGCTGCCCTTCCCTGACGCCACCTTCGATGCCCTCACGTTCACATACCTCCTGCGCTACGTCGCCGATCCGGCAGCCACCATCAACGAGCTGGCGAGAGTGGTACGGCCGGGCGGGGCGATGGCCAGCCTCGAGTTCGCCGTCCCCAGCAATCGCTTCTGGTACGCGTGGTGGGTGCTGTACACCCGGGCCGTGCTTCCCCTCGCCGGGCGCGTGCTGGGCGGGCGCGCATGGTTCGACGTGGGGCGCTTCCTCGGGCCGAACATCACCGCCCACTATCGAAGGTTCTCGGTCGCGGCGACCATCGCGGCCTGGGAGGCCGCCGGCTTCTGCGACGTTGGTGTGCGCGTGATGAGCCTCGGTGGCGGGCTCGTCATGTGGGGCCGGCGGGCCGACGACGACCCACCTACCGGCCCTGCAGCGCAGTGAGCGACGACGCCGAACCCTTGGCGCCGGCGTTCTACGGCACGCTTCCCCGATCCGGTCGCGGGCGGCACTGGGCCGACTGGTGGGTGCTGCTCCACCCGCCCTACACGCTGTGGCATCTGTCCTACGTCGCCATCGGGGCCAGCATCGCCCCCCGCTTCGATGGCGGCCGGCTTGCCGCAACGCTCGTCGCCTTCCTGCTCGCCGTCGGCGTGGGTGCCCACGCGCTCGACGAGCTCCACGGCCGACCGTTGCACACTGCAATCCCCGGCTGGCTCCTCGTCGGTGCGGCTGCAACCAGCCTGGCGGTCGCTGTCGGGATCGGCGTCGTCGGTCTTGCGCGCGTCGGCTCCGGCCTGGCCGTGTTCATCGTCGTCGGCGTCGCCCTCAACTGCGGCTACAACCTCGAGCTGTTCGGCGGTCGATTCCACAACGACGTCACCTTCGCCGCCGCATGGGGAGCGTTCCCCGTGCTCACCGGCTACTACGCGCAAGCCGCGACGCTGCACTTCCCCGGCGTGGCGGCAGCCGCAGCCGCATACTTCCTCTCGGCAGCGCAACGCTCGCTCAGCACACCGGCCCGCGAGCTGCGGCGGCGGATCGCATCGGTGGAGGGCACTGTCACCTATCACGACGGCCGCGCCATACCACTGACCAGATCGGTGCTTTTGGCACCCGCCGAAGCAGCCCTGAAGGCGATGGCCAGGGGCATGATCGCGTTCGCGGTGGCACTTGTGTTGTACCGCTGCATCGACGCTTGATTCCCGGACGCGGCGCCGGCATGGTGGCCGGAGGACTTCTTCCCCCACTTTCGGTACCACCTGCGAGAGACGGTCCTGCACGTGATCACCGAGACGGCCTGTCACGCGGGACACCTCGACGCGGCACGTGAACTCATCGACGGCCGGGCCTGGCTCGTCCTGGCGGACTGAGACTCGGCCAACGGCAGGATCAGTCCGCGAGCGAACTCGCCGCGCCGGTGGCCAACGCGAGACACAACGTTGAGAAGACCCGTCGATCAGCTTCGGCGTTGAAGTGTCCTGGAACGGCACCTCAGCACCGAAGCTGATCGACCGAGGCTTCGTCAACCCGAAGGAGACCGAGACGATGCTCGAGGCCGCCCGTTGCGGGCCGACGTGGTCGGCGAGGAGGCTGGGGCTCCTTTCGCTGCGCATCAGCCAGGGCAAGCGGCAGTCGTGAGGACTCTTGGCTTGGGAAGGCTGCCTGACGAGCGAGCGCCCTGCGCTCGATCTGTGATCGTCGTCGTGTAATGGCGGGAGGCGGTGATGCCTCACCCCACCTTCTGCAACCATGGTTGTCACCCACACCGACGGCGAATGGCGTCTGTCTCGCGGAGCGATCGTGCAGGAGGCCGCAGTGAACGACGCAAGACCAATCTGGGTGGCCGACAGCGAACCCAACGAGCGATTCACCCTGTACACCAGAGGCAATGTCGGCGAGGTGTTCCCACGCGTGATGACGGCACTCACCGGCACGTTGATCGGCGATGCGGTGCGGCAGGGGCAGATCGACGTTTTCGTCGAGATGGGCGTGCTGCGTCCCCACGAGGTCACCGGCCCCTCCGTGGGCACCGGAGTGTTCGGGGGCTACCTCTACATGAGCGGCTCCGTGATGCGGCTGTTCGGCGTGCGGATGCCGGGCATGACAACCCGCGATGCCGACGAGCAGGTCATGGGCGACATCGCAGACGTTCCGCCATACGAGCGCGACAAGGGTGACCGCAACCTTCTCGCGTCGCTGGCGCTGGGCCGCTACGTGCTGACGTTGATGCGACAGCCCGATGTCCGCGCGCTCGACGCGGCCCG
>JANONE010000543.1:0-8285 GCA_031420675.1 Ilumatobacteraceae bacterium
CACTAGTTCACCAATGCCCGAGCGGTCGTCGGCTGCCCAAGGGTCCACGCCCCCTCGACCGCCTCCAGGTGCGAGTGCCACGCCGCCGGTCCGAGGATCACGCAGTCTGTCGGAGGCTGAACACGGCATCCGAGTGGGTACTCGCACCCCGGGATGCGAGTACCCACTCGGATGGAGCCGTGAGACTCGGATGGAGCCGTGAGACTCGGATGGGACTTGCTAGCGGGGCTGGCAGACGGGGCAGAAGTAGCAGGCCCGGCCGCCCAGCGCGACCGTCTGCACGGGGGTGCCACAGCGCAGGCAGATGTCGCGGTGATACACATAGGTGGTGTCACCTCGGCGCGCTTGACCCTGTCGCGGCGACTTCGGGACGGGGAAGTCGTTGCGATCGATGGTGATGATGCGGTTGTCCTTCACGCCCTGCCTGAGCATGGCGGAGATCGTCAGCCACAGTGCCCGCAACTCGTCGTCGCTGCAGGCGCGACCGGGGCGAGCCGGGTGGATGCCGTTCACGAACAAGGCCTCGGCGCGGTATACGTTTCCGACGCCGGCCAGCACCTTCTGGTCGAGGAGGAGTGCGCCGATCGGCTGGGCACTTCTGCCGAGACGAGCGATCGCGTCTGCCGGCTTGGCGTCGCGCCGCAACGGGTCGGGGCCGAGACGAGCGATGATCGCATCGCGATCGTCGGCGCTGCCGATGCTGCAATCGGTGGGGCCGGCGAGATCGACGGTGCCCAGCTCCGTTGCCATTCGCATGCGGACCTGGCCTACAACCGGAGCGAGATCCGGCCCAGCGCTGACGCGAAACTTGCCGAACAAGCCGAGGTGCACATGGCCGACGAGACCGTTCGCCCACCAGTAGAAGAGATGCTTTCCGATCGCCTCGATGCGCTCCAGGACGACGCCATCGACGAGTGTGGCATCCGTGGCGAAACGCCCCTGTGGCGACGAGACGGAGACGGGCTGTCCGACCAGCAGCCGCGAGTGATCCTTGGCGATGCGGTGAATCGTGTGGCCTTCGGGCATGGTGCTGCTGACGCTACGGTGGTCACGCCGTGAAGTTCCACATCGACGACACAGAATTGGGTTCCTGCGTGAGCTGTGGCTTGTGCCTGCCACACTGCCCGACGTTTCGCGTCACCGGTGAAGAGGCACTGTCGCCACGGGGCCGCATCGCAGCCATTCGCGCCGTACACAACGACGATGCCCCGGTGACACCCGAGTTCGTGTCCTTCATGGAGACCTGCGTGCAGTGCCGCGGTTGCGAGCCTGCCTGCCCCTCGGGCGTCCCGTACGGTCGTCTGCAGGAGGGTGTCCGCGAGTCGCTGGCCCAACAGCACCGCATCACTCCACGCTGGCAGCGAGCCGGGTTCGCCGTGTTGCCCCACCATCGGGTGCTGCTCGTGGGTTCGTCGCTCCTTGCCGTGGCGCAGCGGCTGCACCTGGTGCCCAAGCGGGCGGGCCTGCCGAGGCTGGTCGTGCGCCGCCCGAAGCCGCTGCAACCCACCGGCCACGACGCGTGGCTGTTCACCGGCTGCGTGATGGATGCCTGGTTGCGCGACACGCACCACAGCACCGCCAAGGTCTTCCAGCACCTGCGGCTCGGCTACGCACTACCTGGCAAGGGGGGCGGTTGCTGTGGGGCGTTGCACACCCACGCGGGCCTCATCGACAGTTCGCGCCGGCTGGCCAACGACGTGATGGCGTCGATGCCCGGTGATGCGCCGATCGTGGTCAACTCGGCCGGGTGCGGCGCCGCGCTGAAGGAGTACGGACATCTGCTCGGTACGCCCGCGGCGGCGGCGTTCAGTGCACGCGTGCTCGATGTGCACGAGTTCGTCGCGCAGTACATCGACCGCCTCCAGCCAGCACGCCACATCGGCACAGTCATCGTGCAAGACCCCTGCCACCTCCGCCATGTGCAGCGTGCGCAGCAGGCGGTCCGCGCCGTGCTGGCTCCCGTGGCCGACCTCGTCGAGCTCGACGACGACGGCCTGTGCTGCGGTGCCGGTGGCGCCTACTCGGTGCTGCAACCGGAGCTCGCCGGCGACATACGAGAGCGCAAACTGGTGGCCATCGCCCGCGCGGGGAACGGCGTCGTGGCCAGCGCCAACCCCGGCTGTGCCATGCATCTGGCAGCCGCCGGGCTCACGGTGCGGCACCCCATCGACCTACTTGCGGAGGCACTATGAGCGGCCCGTACGACAACCTCGCCGATCGGCTCGATGTGCTCGCAGATGAGCTCGACGAGGTGATGTTCGACCAGTTGCGCGAGGCCTCCGCCGCCCGTGGCGGGCGACCGGTCGACGACAAGCGACTCACCCAGGCACGCAGGGCGATCGAGAAGGCAAGCCGCCTGCTGCGCGGTGGCAGCGACGACTGATCAGATTCACGGGGTGCTGCCAGATGGTGGCGAGTTGCATGTCAGCCGTCCACGAAGGTGTTGCAGAGGTCGATGAGTTCGCGCAAGTCGCTGTAAGCGTGCTGGGCGGAGGGGATAGCGATGCGGTGCAGATCGAGCCGATCGTTCTCCTTGCGCTCGGGCTCCATCGGTCCGATGGCATGGATGGTGCCGGAACCGGCGAGATGCCCGAACCGCTCGTTGAGTTGCGCGAGCTGGGCCTCGGTGGGCGCCTGCTGCAGACGAACGACCAGTGTGGCACCGACATAGCGCAGCGAGTCATAGTTGCGATAGAAGCCGATGATCTCGCGTACAGCCTGCTCGCCGTCGTCGGTGATGAGGTATAGGCCCGTGTCGGCGGCCGACACCAGCCCGCGCTGCACGAGCTGTTGGACGACGAAGTCGTGCACGGTCTCCCAGTACGGGTCGCCAGGAGTGTCGAGGAACACGATCGGCACCGGCATTCCCTTGCCGGTCTGAGTGAGGGTGAGCAACTCGAAGGTCTCGTCGAGGGTGCCGAAGCCACCCGGCAGGCAGACAAAGCCTTTGCTCTCCTTGATCAGCATCAGCTTGCGTGTGAAGAAGTACTTCATGCTGACGTACTTCGCGTCGCCGGCGATGATGTGGTTGGCCCCCTGCTCGAACGGCAGGCGGACCGACACGCCGATGGAGTGCTCGCGCCCGGCTCCCTCCATACCGGCCTGCATGATCCCCGGGCCGGCGCCGGTGATGACCATCCAGCCCTCCTCGGCAAGGTGCCGCGCAACCTCGCGGGCGGCGGCGTAGAGCGGGTCGTTCTCCTTGGTGCGGGCGGAGCCGAAGATGGTGACCTTGGGAAGACCCTTCGAGTGGGCGAACATCGCGAACGCGTCGCCCATCTCCTCCAACGCTGCCGCGGCGATCTTGAGATCGAGAGTTGCGGGCCGCTGAGCGACGAGGTCGACGGCTGCACGCAGCAACTGTTGCGAGAAGCGGCGGTCGGGGCCCGGAGGCACGGCTTCGATGAGCGCGGCGAACAGTTCGTCGGCCGGATGGGTGGTAGTCACGGCCTGCACTCTACGCACGAAAAAGATTCCGGGTTCGGCGTCCTTCCGGCGCGATGCTGCCAGGTGGGAGTGTCAGCCGCGCAGCTCGTCGGCCTTCGTGTTCAGTGCCTCGAGGAGGTCGTTGAAGCTCTTCTGGAAGCTGGCCACGCCATCGCGCTCCAACTTGGAGGCCACGTCGTCCATGTCGACGCCGACGTCGGCCAGTTGCCGCCAGATGAGTTCGGCGTGGGTGACACCTTCGTCGATGGTGCGCGCGACCGTGCCGTGGTCGTCGAAGGCCTCGATGGTGGCATCGGGCAAGGTGTTGACCGTATCGGGGCCGATCAGCTCATCGACGTACATCGTGTCCGGGTAGGCCGGGTTCTTGGTCGAGGTGCTGGCCCACAGCGGCCGCTGCACGACGGCACCTTCGGCCGCCAGGGCTTCCCACCGCGGGCCGCTGAAGGTGTGCCGGAAGGCCTGGTATGCAAGCTTTGCCTGCGCGATGGCAGCCTTACCCCTGAGCGCCAATGCCTCGGGTGTGCCGATGGCAGCGAGGCGGGCATCCACCTCGCTGTCGACACGGCTGATGAAGAAGCTGGCTACGCTGGCCACGCGTGACGGGTCGGCGTCAACCGTCCCCGCGTACTGTTCCAGGCCGTCGATGTACGCATCCATCACCTTCTGGTAGCGGTCGAGGCTGAAGATGAGGGTGACGTTGATGTTGCGGCCTTCGGCGACCATCTGGCGGATCGCTGGCAGCCCTTCCTCGGTGCCAGGGATCTTCACCATCAGGTTCGGTCGGTCGATCTTCATGTGCAGCGCGCGAGCCGCCACCTCGGTGCCGTGGCTGTCGTGGGCGAGGCCAGGGGCGACCTCGACGCTGACGTAGCCATCGCCGGCAAAGCTGCTCGTGTAGAGCTGGGCGAACTCGTCGAGAGCGCCGTTTATGTCGGCCAGGACCAGCGCCCAGTACTGGTCGATGATCGAAGTGCCCGATTCCACCAGGACCCGCTGCTGCTCGTCGTAGTCGGCCGAACCCTGGATAGCCTTTTGGAAGATGGTGGGGTTGCTGGTGAGGCCACGCACGCCGGCGGCGACGAGGTCGCGCAGCTTGCCGCTGGTGAGGTAGCTGCGCTTCAGGTTGTCGAGCCATGGGCTCTGGCCGTGCTCGAAGTACAGGTGGTTGAGACGATCCATGCGGGTCAGCCCTTCCTGCGGGCCAAAGCGGTGGCGCGGGCCACGACGTTGGCGACGTTGATACCGAGTTTGTCGAGCACGACGGCACCCGGTGCGCTGGCACCGAAGCGGTTGATGCCGATGCTGTCGTCGGCCCAGCGCGCCCACCCGAAGGTGGTGGCGGCCTCGACGGACAGCACGGGCACGCCGGGCGGCAGCACCGAGCTACGGAAGTCGTCGGACTGTGCCTCGAAGCGGTCCCAAGACGGCAGGCTGACCACGCGGGTGGCGGTGCCTGCTGCCTCGAGTGCGGCGGCGGCCTCCACACAGAGGCTGACCTCGCTACCGGTGGCCAGGAGCACCACCTGCGCCCCGGCGCTGTCGCGCACGATGCCGGCGCCGGTCGCGACAGCGGAGCCATCGGTGACGACGGTCAGGTTCTGCCGCGAGAGCACCAGCGCAGTGGGGCCGTCGTGCTCGACAGCGGCACGCCACGCAGCCACCGTTTCGTTCGCATCGGCCGGGCGGATGACCTGCAGCTGAGGGATCGCCCGCAGCGTGGCCACATGCTCGACCGGCTGGTGGGTGGGGCCGTCCTCGCCGACGCCGACCGAATCGTGGGTGAACACGAACACGACCTTCGCCTTGCTGAGCGCGGCCAGGCGCACCGGTGGGCGCATGTAGTCCAGGAACACGAAGAAGGTGCCGCCGGCCGGCAGCACGCCGCCGTGCAGCGCCATGCCAACCATCGACGAGCCCATCGCGTGCTCGCGGACGCCGTAGTACACCTGACGTCCCGAGATCGCGGCCGGCGTGGCGGCGACCTGGCCGGCCAGCTTGGTGCCCGTGTTGCCGGTGAGGTCGGCAGCGCCGGCCACCAGGCTGGGCACGCCCTCGAGCGAGGCGTTGAACGCCTTCTCGATCGCGACGCGAGTAGCGACCTTCTCGCCTTGTTCGAAGGTGGGCAGTGCGGCCTCCCAGCCGGGCAGACCAGTCGCGCCCCACGTGGCGTCCCACACGGCACGGTCGACCGAGCTGACGTCGAGCCGTTGCTGCCACTCGGTGCGCGCTGCTGTTCCGCGGGCGGCACTGTGCGCACGGTAGGCAGCGACCACCTCGGCAGGCGACCAGAAGGGTTCATCGGGGATGCCCATGACGGCTTTGGTGCGCGTGATCTGCTCGGCGCCGAACGGGTTGCCGTGGGCCTCGTGCTTGTCGGTGAAGTCGGGGCTGGGGGCACCGATGTGGCTACGCAGGATGAGCAGGCTCGGCTGGTCGGTGACGGCCTTCGCGCGCACGATGGCAGCCTCCAGCGCGTCGCAGTGGTCGGCGATCTCACCCAGATGCTCGACGTGCCAGCCGTACGCCTGGAAGCGGGCGGCCACGTCGTCGCTGTAGGCGAGCGCGGTGTCGCCGTCGATGGTGATGTGGTTGTCGTCGTAGACACAGATCAGGTTGCCGAGACGCTGGTGGCCGGCGAGCGAGGCGGCCTCGTGGCTGACGCCTTCCATGAAGCAGCCGTCGCCGGCGAGCACGAACGTGTGGTGGTTCACGAGGTCGGCGCCGAACCGGCCGCGCAGGTGGCGCTCGGCGAGTGCCATGCCAACAGCGTTGGCGAAGCCCTGGCCGAGGGGACCGGTGGTCACCTCCACGCCGGCGGTGTGGCCGACCTCGGGGTGACCGGGGGTGGCCGAACCCCACTGGCGGAATTGCTGAATGTCGTCGACGGTCAACCCGTAGCCGGCCAGGTACAGCATGGAGTACTGGAGGATCGAGGCGTGCCCGTTGGACAGGATGAACCGGTCGCGATCTGGCCAGTGCGGGTTGGCCGGGTCGTGCCGCATCACCCGGCTGTAGAGCACGTGGGCGAGGGGGGCGAGGGCCATGGCCGTGCCCTGATGGCCGCTCTTGGCTGCGAACGGCGCATCCATGGCGAAGCCACGGACGAGCGAGATGGCCTGCTGGTCGAGTTCTGATGTGAGGCTGTCGGGCACGGGAGTGGACTGTACCCGCCGCATCGTGCGCCGAGCAGAACGACGCGACAGCTGGCTCAGACGGGCGGCAGCAGAGTGAACGGAACGAGGTGCCAGGGGCCGCGATCGACGCGGCAATGGGCGAAGATCTGGCCGTACTCCTCGAACTCCAGCTCACCCTTCACCAGCCGGTACGTGAACTTGCCGGGCTCGACGCTGAACGGGCTCACGTTGCGGGCCATCTCCTCGTCGTCCGGCGACAGACCCTTGCGAAAGACCACTTCGAAGACGCCGCTGCCCGACTGTCCCGGCGCGCAGAAGATGAGGCCGACGAGGTGCGGCGAGATGGTGACCGGTGCCGGCGACGGCGCTGCCATCGAGAACATGGCTCCGGTGATATCGATTCGAGTGGACGGCCCGGGGGCCTGACGAAGCTCGAAGTTCTCGACGAACAGCGCGGAGACGATCTGCATGGCGGGCAATGTACCGTTCGCACTGGAGATGGTGTTCCAGCGGCTCGTGGTGTCCGCCTGACCGGGCTACACCGGCAGGCCCGCCACCCACACCTGTTCGATCTCCAATGAAGGGTCGAGGGCCACGAGGTCGGCCCGCCGACCGACTTCGATCACCCCGCGGTCGTGCAGGCCGAGCAGCCGTGCCGGGTTCGTGGTCGCCGCGACGACAGCGTCTGCAGGGTCGACACCCGCCGCCACACAGGTGCGGATCGCGGCGTCCATCGTGACCGCGCTTCCCGCCAGCGTGCCGTCGGCAAGGCGGGGCGCACCATCGCGGAGCTCCATCCCGATCGCGCCGACCCTGCCGCTGCGCCAGGCGACGGCATCGGTCACGAGCACCGCCCGATCCCGCCCGAGCGCGGCGAACGCCAACCGCACCACCCGCGGGTGCACGTGCACGCCATCGGCGATCAACGACGCACACACCGCGGGGTTGGTGAGGGCAAACGTGGCAACGCCAGGGGAGCGGTGGTGCATGCCGCTCATCGCGTTGAAGAGGTGTGTCGTCAGGCGCGCACCGGCTGCCACGACCGCGTCGAACTGCTGTTCGCCGGCGTTCGTGTGGCCGATCGACACCAGCCGACCGGCCGTAGTGAGCATTGCAGTCGCCTCGACGGCAAGCGGTTGCTCGGCAGCGAGCGTCACCATGGCGACGTGAGACGGCAGCGCGCGCAACCAGCCGAGATCGATCGGCACGATGTGATTCTTCGGATGGGCACCCGCGGCGCCGCCCAGGAACGGGCCTTCGAGGTGTGCGCCGGCGATCGTCGGTCGGCCGGCGGGGGCCCTGCCCATCGCCGAGGCGATGCGGGCCAACGGGCGCTCGAACTTCGCCAGCGGCATCGTCACCAATGTGGGGCACCAGGTGGTCACACCCTGGCTGAGCAACAGTTGGTCGAGCCGATCCCAATCGGTACCGTCGGCGACCGACACGTCGATGTCGTCGACGCCGTTCACCTGGAGGTCGACGGAGCCTGGTACCAGCCAGCGGCCGGCCGTGGAGGATGCGAGCGGCTCGATGGCCGTGATGAGGCCGTAGTCCGTGTGTACCCGCGCCGGCCCAACCCAGCCGAGTGGGGTGAGAACCTGCGCCGCGTCGACCGATGCCATGTCGTCGCGATCATAAGGTCGCGGCGTCTCATAGGCTGCACCTATGGCAGATCATGCGGGCGAGGTTGTGTCGACTCGTGCA
>JANONE010000544.1:0-4771 GCA_031420675.1 Ilumatobacteraceae bacterium
CGACACTGCGCGACTTCAGCCTGTCAGCGGCGGGCGCCAGCACATCCGACGTCGAGGCCAGCCACCGTCGTCCTGACTCGTCGACGACCAATACGCCCGCCGCTTCGTCGACCAGGCGGGCTCGATTGACCCACGAGCTCGCCGACACCAGGTGAGTAGTGGTGACCCGAACCGTCGCGACGGCGGCAGCTGCGATGTTCATCGACTGCCGGTTTCAGGCCGACGGCCGTGCCGAGCCAACAGCGCGCCCGTCCTGGTCGAAGGCGCGCACCATCTCACGGGGCACGGACCACCAGACCCGATCACCGGGTTGCACGGTGGGCCGACTGCCCCACGGCAGCTTGGCCTTGACCGTCAGCGACTCGTGGTGCAGCTGCGCGACGTGCTGGCCGCCGGTCGACAGCGCGACGTGCCCCAACTTGGCTTCGCTGGCGCCGTCCTCGGCAAGTGCCCCGACCCGAACATCCTCCGGCCGGAAGCCGATGCTGGCGACACCGATGGGGATGGTGCTGCCCAACACGGTCGCGACGATCCGTTCGTTGCCGTCCACGGAGATGAAGCTCATCCCCGGGTTGCCCAGGAACCAGCCGGCGAACACGCTGTCGGGTTTGCTGTAGAGGTCGCGCGGCGGACCCATCTGCTCGATCCAGCCGTCCTTCATCAATGCGATCTCGTCAGCCAGCGACATCGCTTCCGTCTGGTCGTGCGTCACGTAGATGATGGTCTGCTTCAGGCGCGAGAACAACTCCTTGAGCATCCGCTTGAGCTGCAACTTGAAGTCGGGGTCGACGTTGGTGATCGGCTCGTCGAAGAGGATGATCGGCGCATGCCGGGCGACCGCACGGGCCACCGCCACCCGCTGGCGAGCCGAGCTGTTCAGCTTGCTCACCGCGTCGTCGGCGTGCTGCTGAAGACCGAGCAGCTCGATGACCTCGTCGACCCGCGCCGCAACTTCGCGCCGCGGCAGCTTGTCGTTGGCCAGTGGCAGCGCGATGTCCTCACGAACGGTCGAACCGCGGTATACGACCGGGTACTGGAACACCATCCCCAAGTTGCGCTCGGCCGGCGGGAGGCGGGTGACATCACGATCGCCGAAGTAGACCTTGCCGGCGGTCGGGCTGTCGAGGCCGGCGATGAGGCGCATCAATGTGGTCTTGCCGCACCCCGACGGGCCCAGCAGACACGTCGTCGACCCCTCGCGGAAGCTGATGGAGAGATCGCGCACCGCAACCACCCCCCCGTCGAACTCCTTGCGAACGCCCTCCAGGCGGATCTCGGTCATCGGTCAGCTCCCTCGGTCGTCGTCGATGCATCTCGCGCCCCGCTCCCGATCCGCACTCCATCGCGGAACAGCACGACGTGCTGGTAGGAGATCCAGAACTCGACGAGATCGCCGAGGTCGGCCTGGCCGAAGTCGGTGGCACCGGCACGGGCCACCGCGACCAGCCGCGTGGCGTCGGTGCCGAGGTGCATCAGCTCCTCCGCCCCCAGGTCCTCACGCAAGGCAACGGCGGCGGTTCCACGCAAGGCGGCATCGCCAGTGGCCGAGAAGCCGACGTGCTCGGGGCGGACGACTGCCACCACCTCGTCGTGTTCGTCGCCGGCCGTCCCCTGTGCGGCGTCGAGGGTGACTGGCACATCGCCCCATTCCGTGCTGAAGAGCACACCCCGACCCGCGGTTCGCAACACGCCGCGCAGCCGGTTGCCCGAAGGGAAGCACACACTGGACATGGTCTCCACTCGCTGTGGGTTGTTGTACAGCTCGTAGGGCGGCGCATGTTCGACGATACGCCCGCCGGCCAGCACTGCCACGGTCGACCCGAGCGCCAACGCCTCGCTGGGGTCGGAGGTGGCGTACAGGAACGTGGCCCCGAGTGCTTCCCTGGTGGTGCGCAGGTCGTCGATCAGTCGCTCCCGCAACTTGAAGTCGAGCCCGACCAGCGGATCGTCGAGCACGTACAGCTCGGTCGACCGCACCAGCCCACGGGCGATCGCCACCCGCTGCTTCTGTCCGCCGCTGAGCTGTTCCGGCCGGCGCTCCAGCAACGGGGCGATGTCGAGCAGCTCGGCAGTGCGCATCACTGCCTCGTTGACCGCCGGCGCCGGGGTGTGGGCCAGCGTCAGCGGATAGGCGATGTTGTCGCGCACCGACTTGTTCGGGAACAGCGCGAACGATTGCGGGACGTACCCGAGCTGCCTGGCCCCGGGCTTCAGCGCGAGGGCATCGACACCGCGCAGCAAGATCGACCCCTGATCTGGTGTGTCGAGACCGACCAGCATGCGTAGCAGCACCGACTTGCCGCTTGCCGAGGCCCCGAACAGCACCGAGAACTCGCCCTCCTCGACGGAGAGGTCAAGTCCTGACAGCACGGGCTTGTCGCCGAACGACTTGCGGATCGAGTTGAAGGAGAGGAGGCTCACTTGATGCTGCTACCTTCCGAGCCGGACGAGCCATGGTGTGATCGCGATCGAGACCGCGAAGACGACGCCGATGACGAGCAGGAACGTCAGCAGCAGCCGGAAGAACCGGGTAGCTCCCGACGTCGGAGGGATGTTGCCGATGGCGATCTGTGCCAGGCCACCGACGATCATCACCAGCAGCGACCGCCGGTACCAGGCGAAGCTGTAGCTCTGGCCGACACCGATCAGGGCAACGAGCAGCACGATGATCAGCCAACGCTGAACGGTGGCAGTGAAACCGCGCGGGTTCATACGTCGCCTCGCACGGTGCCGAACGTCATGCCGACCAGCAGGTAGCGCTGGAAGAGGAAGATCATCGTCACCGGCAGCACCAGATACATGCTGGCCAGCGAGGCGACGAAGCCCCAATCAACGTTGCCGCCAGCGCTCAGCAAGTTGACGGAGAGTCCGAAGGGGACGTTCTGTGTGTTGGGATCGCCGAGGACGAAGTTGAAGATGTACTCGTTCCAGGCGAAGATCAGGTTGAAGATGAATGCTGCCACGATGCCCGGCTTCACCTGCGGCAGCACGACGCGCAGCATCACGTGCAGCCGGCTGCCGCCGTTGACGATCGCAGTCTCGTCGAAACGTTCCGAGACGCCGTCGATGAACCCCTTCAGGATCCACACCGAGAACGGGATGCTGAAGCTGGTGTACAGGATGAACATGCCGAACCTGCCGCGCAGACCGAAGGCGTTGAACATCTGGAACATCGGCACCACGCCGGCGGCAGCAGGCACGAAACGGGTGGAGAGCAGCAGGAACATCAGGAAGTCGGTGAACGGGAACCGCCAGCGCGAGAAGGCGTACGCCGCCGGCAACGAGACCAGGATGGCAACCACCACCGAACCGAGGGCCAGCCAGATGCTGTTGAGGAAGTAGGGGATGGTGGTCGATTCGTCGAGCACTCGGGTGACGTTGTCCATCGTCGGGTTGAACACGAACTTCGGCGGGACGGCGAGGATGTCGCTGTTCGACTTGAAACCGGCCATCACGATCCACAGCACGGGCAGGAAGAACACGCCGGCCACCAGCCACAGCGCCGCATAGTGGGTGTAGCGACGGGGACGAGACCGAAGTACGGTTGCCGGCATTGGTCAACGCCCCTTGCTCAGGTTGAGTACGTACAGGTAGATCGAGGTCATGGCGATGGCGATGATCAGCAGCACGAATGCCACCGCCGACGAGCGGCCGAGATCGAAGCTGTTGAACGCCTGTCGGAACAGCGCCAGGCCGATGAACTCGGTCTCGTTGCCCGGTCCGCCCTTGGTCATCGTCGACACCAGGTCGGTGGTCTTGAACGCATCGATGGTGCGCAGCAGGATGCCGAGCATCAGGATGAACTTGCCGTTCGGCCAGATGACGTGGCGCACCCGTTGCCGGAAGGTGAGCCGATCGACATCAGCTGCTTCCATCTCGGCAGCGGGCACCGACCCCAGCGCGGCCAATGTCATCAGGATCATGAACGGCGTCCACATCCAGATGTCGACTAGCAGCACCGCCCGCGGTGCCCACACAGGGTCGGTGAGGAACTCGATCTTCGTACCGCCGAACAACTCGATGAAGTAGTTGATCACTCCAAAGGTCGGCTCGTACATCAGCTTCCAGAACAGCCCGCTGGCAACGGGCGCGACGGCCATCGGGGTGAACAACATGGTCAGTGCCAAACGACGGCCGGGCATCTTGTTGGTACCCCAAAACATGAACCCGAGCACCGCCCCCAGCACCACTTCCACGGGGACGGCTATGACCATGAACAGCAGCGTCCTGCCGAACGCACCCCACAGCTCTTCGCTGTCGAAGATGCGCCGAAAGTTTTCGAAGCCGACGAACTTCGGGTCGCCGCGCCCGAGCACGTAGTCGTAGAACCCGAGGCCGATCATCCACAACGTCGGAATGACGTTGAGCACGAGGAAGAACACCAGCACAGGCAGCAACAGCCCGTGCCCGAACAGCCGCGAACGCTTGATGACCTGTGTGGCGGCAGCCTTCTGCTGCGGCCCCTTCGCTTCTAGCTCCCCTTCGAGGCTTTCCACGCTGACCGCTTGCGGTGCGTTCAACTCCACATCCCTTCGAGTACGTTCCAGCCGCTACATGCTCGCGCGTGACGGTGCGGCTGGCCAGAGCACAGCCGCACCGTCAGCGCACACGCGCTACTTCAGGGAGACGCCCTTGAGCTCGTCAGGGATCGCCACCTTGGTCCGACCCTTCTCAAGCAGCAGCTCCTGCTGCTTGACGGCAATGTCGTCGAGCACCTTCTTGGCGTCGGTGTAGACACCGGCTGCGAAGCCGTTGTACGCCTCCTGCTGGA
>JANONE010000545.1:0-4303 GCA_031420675.1 Ilumatobacteraceae bacterium
CCAGCCGCGTGCACCGACGGCCGCAAGCACGCGACCGATGGCCTCGTCGATCAGCTCGCACTCCACCGCGTTCAGCGCAGTTGTCTCGCGGATCTGGTCGGGCGTCAGCGTGGCAGGTACCCACGATGCCGGTGCCTCGTAGTTGCTGACCAGGCGACCGTCGTACCAGGCGCGGAAGTGGCGCGGCTTGGCATCGAGCACAGACTCGCGTTCGGCTGCATCCTCGATGTACGCCACAGGCAGCGGTACGTCACGCCAGTCGATGCGGCCAACTTCGCTTGCCGGCGGATCCCACGGGTGGTGCGGGTCGGGAAAGCTCATCCAGCAGAACCAGTCGTCGTCGACAGCGAGCGATTCGAGCCACGAGATCGTGCGATCGGCCACCCAGTCGGTGTGGTACCACTCCTTGGGAATGTTGTTCATCCACGCCTGCGGGGCGCCGGTGTCGCCACCGCCCAGCGCGTTGACTTCCAGCGAGGCATCGAGCACGGGGTAGAACATGCCGACGGCCTCGGGGTGGTTGGCAAGCAACCAGCGGGCGTAGTGCAACGGGCCGGCGGCGCCGTGCGTGGCCGACTCGAAATGCTCGAAACCGCGGTGCGGGCCGAAGCTGCCCTTCCCCGCGAACCCGTTCTCGGGGAAGCGCGCGAACGGATCGAGGAACGGCTCGAAGTGCGACTTGCCGATGATCGCCGTGCGGTAGCCGGCGTCGTGCAACACCTCGGCGACCGACGGCGCATCCTGCGGCAGTGGCACACCGTTCATCCACACGCCGTGCGTGCTGACGTGTTGCCCGGTGAGCATCGTGCTGCGCGACGGCATGCACACCACGCTCTGCGGATGTGCCCGCTCGTAGCGCACTCCCTGGGCAGCGACGGCGTCGATGACCGGCGTGCGGGCAATGGTGCCACCGTTGCAACCGAGCGTGTCGTAGCGCTGCTGGTCGGTGGTGATGAAGAGGATCTTGCGGCCCATCAGTCGTGACCTTCCATCTGGCGCTTCAGCTCGCGAAGCGCACCCGCGGTACTACCGCCGATCACCAGCGCCATCGCCCGCGGGTCGGCATCGGTGGAGTACACCACCAGGCAGGTCTCGTCGCCGAGGTCGATCACGTCGATGGTGCCGCAATGGTGCTTGAAAATGGGCACCTTCAGCCGGTACTGGAAGCGGCGCTGCGTGTTGTCGCACACCAAGATCTCCTCCGGCATCGAAAGGCCCGAGCCGGTGATGATCACGCGTTGGTTGCCATCCACCGTGCAGTCGACGACGCCGGGAAACCAGTGATGCAGCCTGGTGGCATCGCCGGCGAGCGCCCACACATGAGCGGCGCCGCGATCGATGCGGATCTCGTGACGGATCGTGCCGTACATCAGCGCGTCTCGCCGCCGGTCGACTCGATGAACGCAGCGATCACCGCCGCCAGCTCGGGGCCTTTGTCCTCCTGCAGGAAGTGACCGCCGCCGACGATCGTCGTGTGCGGCCGGCCCTTGGCACCGGGCACTCGCCGCAGGAACGGGCCCTCGCCGCCACGGGTCACCGCATCCTGGTCGCTGAACGCGCACAGCCAGGGCTTCTCCCATTGTTCGAACACCTTCCACGCCTCGCGGTTCTCCGCGGCCCCGGGGTCGTCGGGCAGGCTGGGCACAAGCGAGGGGAAGGTGCGCGCACCGGCCTTGTAGGAGTCGTCGGGGAAGGGTGCGTCGTAGGCCGCGATCACCGCTGGCGAGAGATCGCTGGCGCAGCCGCCGTTGACGATGCCGCCGATCGGGAACACCGGCGACTCGCGGGAGAACTTCTGCCACGAAAGGAAGGCCTCACTGAGCTTGCCGTCGCCCTCGGGCAGGCCGGTGTTGCCGACGACCACCCGTGAGAATCGCTCGGGCGCGGCGGCGACGAGACGCAGCCCGATGAGGCCACCCCAATCCTGTCCGAAGTAAGTGACGTCGGAGAGGTCGAGATGGTCGAACAGCAGCTCGCTCATCCATGCCACGTGGCGGGCGTAGGTGTAGTCGCCCGGCTCGGCGGGCTTGTCGCTCCTCCCGAAGCCGATCAGGTCGGGGGCGATCACACGATGACCTGCCGCCAGCAACACGGGGATCATGTGACGGTAGAGGTAGCTCCAGGAAGGCTCGCCGTGCATCAGTAGCACCGGTGGTGCCTCGCTCCGGCCCTCGTGCAGCGGCCGTTCGTCGAGGTAGTGAACACGCAGCGAGCCGCTGTCGGGCCTGCCCGGCACGGCACTGACATGCGCGTAGTGCGGCTCGAACGGGTAGTCGGGTAGCTCGGCGAAACGGTCGTCGGGGGTGCGCAGGGTGTGCATGAGTGCTCCAGGGATCAAAGTTCAACGGTGGTGAGGTCGTCGCCGAGCACGATCGGGCCGGCGAAGTGGGCAGCGGCGAGCGAGCGCCAATCGTCCTCCTGGCCGGCCTGCATGGCGGGCACGTAGTGAGTGAGCACGAGGGTGCCGACACCCGCCGCGGCGGCCGTCTGTGCCGCCTGCTCGACGGTGCTGTGGTAGTCGAGGATGTCGAGGAAGCGCGCGTTGGGCACCAGCCGCACGAGGTCTTCACGAATCACGGTCTGCACGTAGGCGTCGGCGCCCCTGCACAGCTCGTCGAGCCCCGCGCACGGCACACCGTCACCACCGAGCACCGCCGACCTGCCGCCGGTCTCGATGCGGAATGCAACCGTCGGCTCTACGGGCCGGTGGTCGGTGGCACCCACCGTCACGGTCGCTGAACCGACCGTGAACGTGTCGCCAGGGTTCACCTCGCGCACCTCCACCGCCGGGCCCTCGTCGAGGTCGTGGTGGTGATGGATGCGGTACCCGATGTCGGGCGCAAGCGAGGCCAGCGTGTGATCGACGACCTGACGCGTACCCACCGGCCCGACGATGGTGAGCGGCCGCGGCATCGGGCTCATCACCCAGCGAGTGGTGATGACGTCGCCGAGATCGCTGATGTGATCGCTGTGCAGGTGCGTGATCAACAAGGCATCCAGGAGCGGCGGGATGAAACCAGCGGCCATCAGCCGCATCAGCACTCCGCGGCCACAGTCCACCAGCACCGCCAGGGCGTCGGCAGTGACGAGCGTGGAGGGGCCGGCCCGACGCGGGTCGGGCAACGGATTGCCGGTACCCAGCAAGGTGATGCGCACGTCAGCCTTCCAAGAGGCGGTGGAGGGAGTCGGTGAGTGTCGCCTCGATCTGCGGGCGTGTGAGGTGTTGATCGTCGCGCAACAGCTGCAACGCCTCGAAGGAGGTGAGCACGTCGATGGCGGCGATCGCACCGGCGGCGCGCGTCTTGCCGCGAGCCTCCAGCTCGGGAGCAAACAGTTGCTCCACCTGCCGGCGCAGGAACGAGCGCGACAGCGCCAGCTCGGAGGCGATCAGCGGTTGGAACGGCGCCCGCGCCCGCGACACGATGCCCACTGAGGCGATCTTGTCGAACAGCCGGAGTCGCTGTGCGACGAGGCGCCGCACGCGATCCGCAAGCGGCGCGGCGACCGACACATCCAGGCGCGCGAGCGGTAGCAACCGTTCGTGCTGGCGCGAGATGGCGACACGCACGAGGTCGTCGAGGTCGTCGAAGTAGCGGAACAGCGACCGCGGCGACAGCCCTGCCCGCTCCGCGATCGCATCTGACAAAGGGTCGAGGTGGCCCTCCCCGTACAGCGCGAGCATCGCATCCACCACCGCAAGGCGGTTGCGCTCGCGGCGCGCGTGACGACCGTCCTGCACACCGACCTGCTCGGTCGTGCGATCAGTCGTCGCGCTCATTTGTCAGCCATCGTGCAGACGTGACCGATGCGCGGGTCGACCCTGCCCTGCAGCAACTCGCGGTAGGTATGTTCCACCGCGACCGCACCGTGGGAGCGCTCGAAACGCAACCAACCGTCGACCCAGTCGCGAAAGGCGATCCAGGCATCGGTGGTGCGGGCCTCCAGCCCATCGGAGCCCCACTCTTTGGTGCGCTTGGCGATCTGTGTCGGCGCGAAAAAGAACTGCGGGGCGGGCCCGGGCAGGTCGCCGGGAACAGGCAGCGGGCCGTCCCAGTGCGTGCCACCGACGATCATGCTGTAGGTCAGCTGATCGGCGTAGTGCTCGTGGACGGCGCGGGTGACGGCGCTGTCGCCGGCGATGTCGACGTAGGCGGCCCCACCCGCGGGCAGTTCGTGCAGTGCCTCGTACGTGACCACCTGGTGGTAGCAGCCCAGATCACGTACGAACTCGGCGTTGCCAGGTGAGGTGAGACCCACGACGCCCACACCGCCACGGCGAGCCAGCAGGTGGGCGGTGCCGATG
>JANONE010000546.1:0-1567 GCA_031420675.1 Ilumatobacteraceae bacterium
GGAGGTGATTGTCGTCGACGACAGTTCGACCGACGACACGCCGCTCATCCTCAAGGGCTACGGCGACCGCATCACGGTGCATCGCCAGGCCAACACCGGTGTCTCGGGCGCCCGCAATACCGGGGCCCGGCTGTCGACCGGCGAGTGGGTGGCGTTTCTCGACGCGGATGATGTCTGGCGGCCGACCAAGCTCGAGGCGCAGCTGGCCATTTCGCGGACGCCGATCTCGTACACCAACCGCTTTAACTTCGGCGCTCGCGGCGCCCTGCCCGAAGTGCAGAGCGAGGTCACACCGCTCCTGTCGGGCGATGTCTTTACGCCGCTGCTGCTGCGCGGCAACTTCATTACGGTGTCGAGCGTGATGATGACGCGCCGGGTGTTCGACCAACTGGGCGGGTTCGTCCATCAGCCCGGCGGTTGCGAAGACTGGGATTTCTGGTTGCGGGCCTCGCAGCACCACGAGTTCTCGGTGTGCCCCGAGCCGCTGGTGGACTATCGCTTCACCTCGAACAGCATGAGCCGCAACTACCGGGCCATGGCGCCGGCGCGCCGGCGCGTGGTGTCGCGCGCGCTGGCCTCCGACAAGGGCCGCCAACTGAGCTGGCAGGTGCGCCGGCAGATCTGGTCGGAGACCTGCCGCACTAACGGCTGGGACGCCAGCCAGGCCGGCGCCCGGCTGGACGCCCTGCGCAACTACGCCCAGGCCGCGGCGGCGTGGCCCCTGGCGGTTCAGCCCTTCAAGGAAGCGCTGAGGGTGTGCCTGTATGCGTGAGCGTCCCTACCGCATCGCCGCCGATGCGCGCAGCCTGAACACCGCGCATCTGCGAGGCATCGGCAAGTCGGTCTTCGAGCTGATCAAGCGGACGGCGGCGAGCGGCGCGGTGGAGTGGCACCTGCTTGCCGATCGGCCCGACCGGCCCATGCAGGTTCCCGACACCGGCAGCTGCGACGTCTCGGTATTCGAGACGCGTGGGCATCGCGTGCACGCCTGGGAACAGTGGGCGCTGCCGCGGCGCGCGCAACAGCTGGGCGTCGATGTGCTCCATGCCCCCGGCACCTCGATGCCGTGGTGGCAACCGGTGCCCACGGTCGTCACCATTCACGACACCATCCCATGGCAACAGCAGGATCCGGCCTGGCCCCCCGGCTTCTATCGCGACCGGCTGTTGCCGGCTGCGTACCATCGCGCGGCCGCGATCACGACCGTGAGCGAATGCTCTCGCCGCGACATCCTGGCGCGATGGCCGTCACTCTTACCCCGGCTCCACGTCGTCTCACCGGGCGTTGACGAGCGCTACCTCGAGGCCGAGGTGGACCGCCGGCCGATTGAAATCGGCAATCGCTTCCTGACCGAGCCGTACTTGCTGTACTTGGGAGGCACCGATCCTCGCAAGCGGTTGATGTGGGCGCTACAGACATGGTGGGGATCCGCCGTCTCAGGCGCGTCTCTCGTGGTGTGCGGCGTCGAGCCTAGCGCGCACGACACCGTCCGACGCATGGTGCCGCGCAACTTGCAGGATCGGCTCATCCTCGCGCCGTTTGTGAGCGAAGAGGAGATGCCGCGGCT
>JANONE010000547.1:0-1808 GCA_031420675.1 Ilumatobacteraceae bacterium
ACGGACAGCAGGATCGATGCGTGCTGGGCAACAATGATATGGATCGAACCGGCCAACAGGATCGCGTCCTTGTTGGTGAGGACGTTCTGTGCGTTCAGGTAGGTGGCCGATGCGATCTGCTCGAGCAGCAAGGCGAGCTTCGCAGCTCCGGCCACATCCTTGACCTTGGCCAACTCGGCATCAACGGTGGGCTTCAGCGTTGCGTTCGGCTTGGTGACTTCGGCACCACCGGCGGCGGTGATCACGCCGTTCCAGGCGTCGAGGTGCTCCTGATGCTGGGCCATGGCAACGGTGACGAACTCGGCAACGGCCGGGGGGACCTCGCCGAGCGCGCCCTTACCGGCGGCGTCGAGGGCTGCCTTGTAGGTGCCGACTGCCAGCACTTCCAGGCTGGCTGCGAGACCGGCAACCTTGAGATCGACGTTGCCGTCGGGCGCTGTCGTATCGGCGGGCGCCCCAGTCGTGTCGGTGCCACCGGCCGGTGACGTCGAGGCTGAGGAGCCGGTGGTGCCGTCGGTCGAACTCTTCGAGTCGCTACCGCAGGCGGCAGCGACGAGACCGGCTCCGAGCACGGCAGCGCCGGCCAGGATGTGACGGCGTGTCATCAAGGGGACTGTGATTGGCTCGTTCATTTGACGGCTCCTTCTTCGGGTGGGCTGGCCATGGTGACGCCTTCGAATGCTTCGGGAAACGCGACGCTGCCGGCCGCGGCGGGCAGCTTGGCGACGTCGGCGCCGAGCGGGATTGCGATGAGCTCGGGCGCTCCGCCTTCGAGGAGTGCTCCGACAGCCCGCAGGGTCGCGAGGTGCTGGCACTCGACACCCATGACGCTGGCCATCAGTACTCGCGACGTGACGTCGGTGTACCGGTTGAGGTCGGCCAGATAGGTCTCGGTGGCGACTTGTTCGAGGGTGGCGGCGAGTTTGACGACGTCGATCGGTGTCTTCAACGTCGGTGTCGCTGCCTCGACGATTGGCGTGTACTTCGGATTCGTCTTGGTCTGATCAGTTCCCTTCAGCACCTTCGTCTGGGCGGAGAACGCCTGACGGTGCTCGTCGTGTTGGGCCATCGTCGTCTCAGCGAACTTGACGATGAGCGGATTGCCGTCCTTGATGAAGGGCAAGGTCAACGCGGCGCCATAGGTGGCGACGGCGAGGAGCTCGAGCGACACAGCGGTTTGCAGCTGCATCACGTCAATGTCGCCGTCGGCCGCTGACGCGGTACGTGCGAACGCAGAGGTGACCGCGCTGAAACCCAACACGCCGCCGAGCGAAAGTGCCAGTCGGCGAATGAGGGTCTGCCGTGCAGTGTTGAATTCCTCGACGTCGCGGAGTTCGTCGACTCCGCCGGCGCGCCGACGGTCAGCGGCGAAGTCGGAGATGTCGCTGAAGTTGGCTCGTGCGACTGCCATTGCGTCGGTGTGGAGGTCTTGGGATTCTTCGATCAACCGATCGAGCGCACGCTCGTCGATTTGATGCGGTCGGTGCAGCATTGTCATTACGTTGCTCCTTTTGGTTGTTCACGGGGGGTCGAGCGACGCCGAAGCGGCGAAGCACGTGTCTTGCCGTCTCCGGAATGCCCGGCACGACGGCCAATTTCGGTTGGGCTTGCGTGCCCAAACGGTTCTTCTGAAGCGTCGCGATCGACACCACGTACATAGTCCGTAGCGGACGACGAACTGGATCGGAATTTCTTTCGATCGTGGTCGATGGCGCGAATTGGGCGGCGCCGATCTCTCGATCGTCAGCTGTCAGGCTGAGGCTGCCCGTGCGGATGATTCATCAAGCCAACGACGTGGCTGAGCCGGG
>JANONE010000548.1:0-6368 GCA_031420675.1 Ilumatobacteraceae bacterium
CAGAGAATCCTGTCCAGCGAGGCGGAAGTCGAGTCGCAGAAGCTGCGTAGCGGCCGGCTGGTGGAGGCCGACTGGACGAAGATCGGTCGCGCGATCAACCGCATCGACAGCGTGCCGTTGTACCTCGACGACAATCCGCGCGTCACCGTCATGGAAATTCGTGCGAAGGCACGTCGGCTGAAGTCACGCCACGGTGGCCTGGCGCTGATCATGATCGACTACCTGCAGTTGATGAGCGGCGGCATGAACAGCGAGAACCGCCAGCTGGAGGTCAGCGAGATCAGTCGCGGGCTCAAGATCCTGGCTCGCGAGCTCGATACCCCGATCCTCGCGCTCAGCCAGCTGAGCCGAAACCTGGAGAGCCGCGCCGACAAACGCCCGATGCTCGCCGACCTTCGTGAGTCCGGATCTTTGGAACAGGACGCGGACGTCGTGATGTTCCTGTACCGCGACGAGGTGTACAACCGCGACTCGCCCGACAAGGCGAGCGCCGAGCTGATCATCGCCAAGCACCGTTCCGGCCCCACCGGCGTCGCCCGGCTGGTGTTCCGCGGCCAGTACACCAAGTTCGGCAACGCTGCTCGCGGGGTCTGACGAGTCCGCAACGTCTGCCAGTTCGGTGACCAAGGGCTGCCACACGGTCACCTTCGGTGGGTGCTGGTCGAGGCCTGGGTGTGGGTCCGCCACGTGGCTGCCGCGTGCGTCCGCTCTGCGTCGGTGAAGGTGCGCACGCTGTGGCAGAACTCGACCATGTTGCCGCTGGGGTCGGGGATGTAGATGCTGATGCAGAACTCGTGGTTCACTTCCAGCACGGTCTGGCCGTGGCTGCGCCAGCGGTCGCGGTGGCGGGCGAGCAGGTGAAAGCCCATCACCTCGGTGTAGAAGCGGTGCGTGACGGCAGCGTCGTGAGTGGCAAGCGCAACGTGGTGGAATCCCAAGGGCGAATTGTCGCGCCGAGACGCAAGCCCGCCGGCACCGAGGTGCAGACTGTGGCCATGTTTCTCGGCAAGGACATCATCGTGTGGCTGCTCCTCGCACTCGGCGGCGCGCTGTTCGCCGGCAACCTGATGGCCGTCATCCGCCCACCGACGGCGCCCAAGCAGGATGGCGATCTCACCCAGGCCCCTCGAGCGCGCAGCCTCACCATGGCTGCGATCGGGTTCGTGGTGGCGATGGCCGCGGTCGCCGCGCTGGTGACCAGGTAATCCTGCCCCACTTGGCCCAGGTGACGAAGGCGAACACGATCGGCCCCTCGATCCGGCCAAGGTGAGCCCCGGGGCTACACGAGCGCGGCGGCCAACCGGATGGCGTCGCCGAGTTGCTCGCGGCCAACTGCCAGCTCGGGTGCGGGAAACAGGCTCACGTCGTGTGCGCCTGCGTCCGCCAGTGAGATGACGTGCTCGAGCGCGTCATCGAAGGTGCCGATCGCCCCGAGTTGCAACCACCACTCACGCGGCGCGTCCACCAGTGCGTCGGCGCCACCTGTGGCAAGACGCTCGCGGAGCTCGGGTGCGTGTGGGTGGGCATCGATCGCCGGGTTCGGCGACGACAGCCAACCGGCCACCACCGGGGCCATCCCCCGATACGCCGCGCGACGATCGGTGTCCACGCACAACGCAGTGAACACGCTCACCCGAAAGTTGTCGGGGGTCCCGGCCTGCTGCACCGCACTGCGCACGTATGCCGCACCGGCGCCTTCCGCGAGCACCACCCCGTCGGCCACGCGACCTGCGAGCGCGAGCGACTTCGGGCCGCGCACGCCTGCCAGGATCGGTGGCACGGTGGTGGGAGGCTGATCGAGTTGCACGTCGCTCATGCGCACCTCCCGACCGGCAAAGGTGACACGCTCGCCGCGCAACAGCCGGCGCACGACGGTGATCACCTCCTCCAGCGTGGTGAGCGGGCTGGCGGTGCGGGCACCCATCTGTTCCATCCATGCCTGCACGCCGTGGCCGATGCCGGCAATGAGCCGCCCTGGCGCGAGGTTGGCGAGGTTGGCGAGTTCCATCGCGGTGACGGCAGGGTTGCGAGCCACGGCCGGGAGGATGCCCAGGCCCACCTGCAGGCGCTGCGTGCGGGCAAGGGCGGTAGCCGCCAGTGAGATGCCGGCGGTGAAGAAGCAATCCTCGATCACCCACAGCTGTGGGACGCCACCAGCTTCCAACCGCTCGGCGAACTCGACGACTGCTGACGCCGGGTAGCTGCGGTCGAAGCACACTCCGAGTTCGGGTCGAGCCATCGCCGCACTGTAACCGCAGGCCCCCTGTCCGCCGTCGGGCGTCGTGTGAGCGTCGCGGTGCTGCCGCGTAGCCCACCCGCAGGTGCTCCGCTCCTGCCTTCATTGCCTCGTCGTGGAACTGTTGCGATTGCTGCGACCCACGCATTCCGAGGCCCTGCCACTCGGATCCCAAGTTCGACATCTCCGGCCTCCCGTTCGTCGGTCGGCGCATAGCGGCACCGCGCGTAACGTCCGGCGATGACGCTACGCCCGACGTCTTGCGCCGGCAATGCCGGCGAGGCAACCCGTTCGAGTGGTGGGCGTACAGCCGCGACAATCTGTGGCCGCCGCCCGGTCTGGTGACCGGCATCGGCAGCCAGCGATGCGTGCCGTAAGCAGGCGGTCGATCTACTTCCTGATTGTCGATTTCACGCGGCTCACCATGAACGCCACCGCCGAGTTCATGCCGACCGGGTGCAGAGTCGTTTCAGGGTGTGAGTCCGCCCACACCCTGAAGAGTTCATCGGCAAAGCCTTGTCCGATGTCGTCGACCTTCGCGAAGTCGAGTTCCGCATCAGTGAACTTCTCCAGTCCGGCTGTGAGCCGCTTCGCCTCGCTTCGGCTGACGAATGTCACCCCCAGCTCGTACAGCTTGATGCGAGGTCGGGTCCTGTTGAACTCGAGGTCGTTGGTGTACTTGGCGAAGAGATCGGAGAGCCTGATGTCGCTGTTCGGGTCGAGAGTGATCCTCACAACGGTGCCAACGCTGGCTGGTGCCTCGCCGAACGCGAAGTCGTCTCGCGTGGTGTCGAACATGAGCCGGTATCCGTCGGCCTCCAACGTGAACTCGTCGACCGCCTTGGAGGAGAAGAAGATCCCCTCACCTGTGTGCCGTTTGGGATCAGTGGTCCGCTTTCCTTTCGTCAGCTCCGCGAGCGCGTCGATGGTCTCGGCGAGTTGAAGCCCTTCGGCGAGGTGTCGGAAGATTCCATCACCGTCGTCGGTGATGGTGATGACGACCCTTCCCTTTTTGTCGTGTCCGACAGCGGTGGTGACGTGGGTGCCGTTGGAGTGGTCGATGGCGTTGTTCACCATCTCGGTGACGACGTAGTGCGCGATCGCTTTGGCACCGGGCCCGACCGGAATGGACACGGCGAGATCGAGCCACACGCTGTGCTCGTCGATTCCGGGTAACTGGTACGTGCGGAACACCGATGCAGCCAGTCCGCCCGGTGGATCCAACCGAAGGCGCAGGGCGTAGACGGCAACCAAGTCGAACCGGCGGTGCCCGCCGTCAGTCCGCGTCGCAGGGAGCTTGCCTTCGGCGACCAGACCGCGGACGCGTGAGGTACTCAAGCCAAGGATCTTCGCAGCCGGGCCGATACTCACGAGCGGCCGTTGCTGATCCGGCGTCGGTACTGAACCCGTCAAGTTGCCTCCTGATGAATCCTGACTGTAGATCCTGCGGGTAGAACAGGCAATAAATCTACACTGTTTCGCCAATAGTAGGATTGTGGAGTGGACGACCGAGTAGTCCAAGGAGATCTGGCCGGCTGTGTGCAACTTTCATCTTGAAATCTACATCCCACATGTGGAGGTTCTGCCGGCGAACCACGTGAGACCGTGGCGCGCTTGGAGCAGGCCGGGGTGTTGGTGACCGAGCAGGTAGGCACGGCCAAGACCATTCGCCCAGCCGCGGACTTGCCCTACGGGCCGGTGTTGCGCCAGTTGCTGGCCTACGCGGGCGCCGAACGATATCGGCGTGGCCGTCGTCTCCGACTGGCTCACGCGTTGCGATCTCGCCCAGGTGCGCCTCGATCTGGAGAACGAGTCGAAGCTGTCGATCAACCTCTTCGTGTTCGCGACCGACAACGAGCGGCTGCCCGAGCTACGCGCCAGCGGCGTGCCGGTGTTCGAACGAGTGCCGGCATGAGAGCTGGCCGCCCAGCGAGCCTCGACGAGCTCCGTCGCGCACCGTCGGTGACTCAGCACCCGTCGCGTCGCGGGCCAATCGATTCTCGACTTCACGCGCTCGGCGGGACAAAGCGGCGCACCCCGCGGATCGAGACGATCCACAATGCCGCCTCAACATCGCGATCTGCTGCAACGATCACCAACTGGTTCACCACTGCGGCGACATCGCTCGGTCCGTGCATCCGGGCAACCGGAGCACAATGATTCCCGCTGTGGGGCGCGGGTCGAACACGAACGGGTTGGCGAAGTCGAGATCGAGCGTGACGAGCACGCGACCCTCGTCGGCGCATGTGCGATACACGACCGCATCCGTGGCGCCGGCCATTTGCTGATCGACGATCGTGGACACATCGTGGCCGGCCGCGGCGAGCCGTCGACGGACGCTTTCGCCCAGGTTCTCGTCGAGCTTGAATTTCACCCGGCAGCGTCGAGGTCGGCGAACCGGACGTCGGCGAGCTGAGCGCCGTAGGCAATGCACGCCCGCACGTCATCGACTTCGAGCTGTGGATACTCGGCGAGTACCGCGTCGACGGTCCATCCCTCGGCGAGGTAGCCGAGAATCAGGGACACCCAAACACGATGACCGCGAATTGTCGGCTTGCCGAAGCAGATTGCCGGATCGATCCCGCTTGAGGCGACCGAGATGCATGCTGTCGAGTTCCAAGGTGGCAGTTCGGCACCCGACCAACTCGCACGGGTCCGATGTCAGGTGTTGGTCCGGAGCATCAGGGTGATCATGTTCCCCTGCCGCTCGTGTATCGCTGCGAGTCCTTCGCCGATGAGTTCTGCCAACGCCCTCATCGCGTCGTCATCAGTGACCCGGCTCGTGATCTGGGTGAAGCGGGCTCGTAGCGCCTCGTCCTGTTCGACGAGTTGACTGTTGAGTGCTGCAATGTTGATCATCGGACCGCCTTCTCGACCGAGGGCGATCCCTACGGTTGCCTGCGTGGGTGAAGCTTCGTGCTGAGCGGAGGCCCGCTCGTGTGGACCGTACCAGTGGGAGCGGTACCCGTTGCTCGGCATCGCCGGCGTCAGCCACGTCATGTGGAGACTCAACCCTGCATGGCGCTGCGCCGATGCAATGACATGTTCTCGTCGAAGAGTCTGCGCGCCAATGGCTTCGAGGGTTTCGTGACTTGGGCCGCGTTCGACCAGGGATCGGTGCCGAAACTCGGCGGTGTGTACATCGTGCTCGGGTCGGCGGACATCCCGCCGTCCTTCCAGACCGTCAGCTGCGGAGGGCACTTCAAGGGACGCGATCCCGCCGTTGGCGTGGGTCAGCTGCAGTCGAAGTGGGTGAGCGGCACCGAGACGGTGTACATCGGTAAGGCAACCAGCTTGCGCGCACGCCTCCGCCAGTACCGAGCGTTCGGTGCGGGTCGGTCGGTCGGCCACTGCTTCCACCAGCGCAACGTCACCGGCCGATCCCCAGCCGGCGCATCGCGCACCGTCACCCACCGCCGGTCCTTCGCTCTCGCGATCACCCCGCACCCGTGGCAGCCGACCCTGTCGGCCTCGGTCTCGATGTCGATCACCACATCGATCTCGGTGTCATTCATCGCCAGCACCCGGAACCCGGACGCGGCGAACCACACCACTCCTGCGCTACCTTCCCCCACGGGGGCCTCCTTGGACTCGGACCGTTAGACAGTCACAAGTTCACCGAGGCCCCACCCCACATCGCGGATGCTGTTCCCAGCTTCATCGCGTAGAGCAACTAAACGATCGTGAGCTCCACGCAGGCTCGCGGCTTCGAGTTGAGCGTGCATAGCCGGTATTGCCCAGGTAACAGCTCTGGTAGATTGATGCGATCTGGGCCGGGGCCAGTCAGTCCGGAACCTAATGGGGGTGCAGCAGATCGCCTCTTGATGGGTTCGAGCTCGTGCTCGAGCCGTGCGACCCGCCGGCGGGACCGGTCCAGCTCAACATCGCGGGCAGACCGTTTCCCGGTCCTCTCCTTCGGCGCCAAACCCGACAAGGCGCCGGTATCGCGCTGCTTGCGCCACTCCGACAGATGCGACGAGTACAAGCCCTCACGACGCAAGAACGCACCCCGCTCCGCGCTGCCCTTGGGCAAGGCGTCGTACGCGTCCAGATAGGCGTGCTTCTCCACAGCGGTGAAGGTCCGCCGTCGCGGTCGAGCTGCTGGGTCGATCTCATCCATCCCGCCAGTGTG
>JANONE010000549.1:0-4721 GCA_031420675.1 Ilumatobacteraceae bacterium
TGTGCGAGTTCATGGAATGCCAACACGGCGTCGTGGGTCAGGTAGTCGTCGGCACAGAATCGCAACACGGCCTCCATGAACTGGTCCCGGCAGGTTCGTGGTTGGTCGTCGAACCTCCACAATCCGTAGGCGACATGCGACAGTCCGCCCGTTGCTGCCAACTTCGGTAGCTCGACCGGTGGGATCTCCATTTCCGTGGCGTCGCGGGTGGTGATGTAGCCATACTGATCTGCGGCGTGAGCGGCGAGCCGCCGCCGGTATGTGTCAACGAGCATCTGGACCTCCTCCGAATGTCTGTCACAACTCTACCAAAACCAGTAGAGTTGTGACACCCTTCGAACGGCGGATGCCGGGACGGCCAGAGCAGAACGCCGCGCCTTGGTAGCAGCGTGGTAGCAATGCTGGCCGAACGGGCGCGGAAGTCAGCGAACGTTGGCGGACGACCGACCCGCGAACACCGTGCTCAACCGTATTTTCGCGGACGACGACAACGCAACGGTCACCGCCCCGGCTGCTCGCGACGCAGGCCGGTGATATCGAGTTGAGGGTCCCCAAGTTGTCGCACGGCAGCTTCTTCTCGTCGTTGTTGTCACCACGCAGGCGGATCGATCAGGCGTTGCATGCGGTGATCATGCAGGCCTACGTCGAAGGGGTCTCGACCCGCTCGGTCGATGTCTTGTCCAGGCGCTGGGATCGATTCGGGGATCTCCAGTTCGCAGGTTTCGCGGATCTGCGCCAAGTTGGACGTCGAGGTCGACGCGTTCCGCAACCGCTCACTCGCCCACATCGAGTTCCCCTACGTCTATCTCGACGCCACCTACGAGCAGGGCATCGCCTGGGGACTGGATCGCCCACAACTCGGCCCGCCGGGCAACCCCGCCACCGGCACGTCGGCCATGCCTCCACCTCCCCAGCCCCCGAGGAGGCGAGTACGTGGACGAGCCGGCATGACCGCGCCGGGAGGATTTGTCAGCTCGGATCTGGAACGAAACAGCCCTCAGATCTGGAAAGTTGTGGTCCTCGGACCTGGAACGCAGATGTGATCGGATCTGGAAAGAGATCGCCAACGCTTGCCGGATGCATGCTCCGCTGATCGACCGTCGGATCCTGTCGATCGTCGAGGATCGGCTCGCTGAAGCACCGGTCTTGGTGCTGCAGGGCGCCCGTTCTGTTGGCAAGTCCACCGTGCTTGCCGAACTCGCTCGTCGGTATGACGTCGAGATCACCGACCTCGACGACGTCGCCGTCCGATCGCGGGTGCAAGCGTCGCCGTCCGACGCAGTGCGAGGCCCTTCACCGGTTTGCATCGATGAACACCAGCACGTGCCCGAGTTGCTGCAAGCGATCAAGGCTGAACTGAACCGACAGCACGACAACGGCCGTTGGCTCCTCACCGGCTCTGCGTCGTTCTGGGCGATGCCGCGTGGCACCCAGGCGCTCACCGGACGCATCCAACTGGTCGAAGTCATGCCGTTCTCCCAAGGTGAACTCGACGGTGTCCACGAGGACTTCCTCGATCTTGCGCTCGCTGACCCCGATGCTCTTGCCGTCCCGAGGCGCCCCGGCACCGAGCGCGCGGAGTACGAGCAACGAACCTGTCGCGGCGGGATGCCGCTCGCAGTTCACGCCACCGATCGTCAACGTGCCAATTTCTACCGCTCCTACCTCGGTGCATCGCTCGCGCGCGACGTTCTCGACCTGTCGCGGGTGCGGCAGATCAACGTGCTCCCGCGGTTGATGGAGCGCCTCGCGGCACAGACAGGCCAAGTCCTCAATGTCGTGAAGGCGGCCACTGCCGCCGGGATCGAACCGCGGTCGGGTGACAACTACGCGCAACTCCTCGAAGCGTTGTTCCGCATCCGGCGGCTCCCGGCGTGGGGACGCACACTGCGATCCAGAACTGCGCACTCGCCCAAGCTGCACGTCGTCGATTCCGGTCTTGCCGCGTACCTGCTTGGTATCACGCCCGAGAAACTCGCCCGGCGCGACCCGGCAGCTCTGGCCGAGTTCGGTCACCTGTTCAAGACGTTCGTGGTCGGTGAGATCCTGAAACAGGCTTCCTGGCGCGACGATGTCCGTGAGGTCGGTCATTGGCGAACCCATGACGGTCACGAAGTTGACCTCGTCGCCGAAACTCTCGACGGCACCGTCGTCGGCTTCGAGATCAAAGCAGGCCGAGAAGTGGACAAGAAGGCACTCCGTGGTCTCATCGCCCTACGCGACAGGCTCGGCGACCAATTCCGGGCCGGATACTTGCTCAACACCGGCGGCGAGGCCTACCAGATCGACGACCACATCTACGTCTGCCCTGTCGACCGGCTTTGGCAGAGCAATGGCACCCCGACCGAGAGAAGTAAGTGACCGCGTACCCGGCCGACCTCATCGAGGTCGCCGTCCGACTCGACGTCGTAACGCTCCGGGATTCGTTACCGTGGGGCTGTGCTCGTGACTGATCTTCGCCACTTCCTCGACATGCCGGACGATGCGCCTGCACCGGCGAAACGGCTCGGCTCCCAGCTGGGGGCGATTGTGCGCGCTGCGACTGCTCGCCCAACCGGAAGTGGCGCGAGGTCGGCGGTCGGTTGCATGCGTCGACCGGGCCATCGACTGTGCGAGGGGTTCGTGATGGTCTTCCGTCGCACGAACGGTGAGATCGCGTGGAGTTGTGATGCGTGCGGTGACGAGGGCGTGATCCACGGCTGGGAAGGGTCACCTGCCGACGTGTCGGGGCTCGATGACAGCTACGCCGAAGGTGACGCATTCTCGTTGCTGCTCGCCCGTGATCTGTTCGCCGTGATACGTGGGGTGTTGCTGCTGGACGACGCCTGCGAGCTGCTGGTCGCGCGGGCCGAAGGCAGCGTTGACGGGGTGGTGCTGATGGGCCGGACGGGTGCGTTCGAGGAGTTGGTCGAGTACGTGGCGTCGGAGGCGAATGCCGAGGCCGATCGGCGTCGCGGGCGCCAACTCGACGCGGCGTGTACAGCGCTCGAAGCGGCGTTGGCCGGGGAGTAGTCGTGTTCACCGTTCGGGGCACGAAGAAGTTTTTGGATCGCGTCGGTCGTCCGCTTGCCGATCCGCCGTCATTGTCGACGGCACTCGGGGACTGGTACGCGAACGTGTTGTTGTGGCGTCCGCAGGTCGCCCTGTTCGTCAACGCGACCACGTTCGTACCGGTGCTGATGCCGCTCGCTCCGGCGGCCGGTGTGGTCGCCCGGTTCCCGACGGCGATGGCCGAGGTGTTCCAGGCGCTCGGGATCGATCGTCGTTTCGTGGTCTCGGAGACGGACGAAATGAGCTCTGCTGTGCTGGCGAAGACAGCGAGTCGTCAGGTCCTCGGTGTGATGAACGAGTTCGCGTTCATGGCCGAGCACACGATCAGCACCGGCCGGTCACACCCTTCCGACCTCCTCGGGCTGTCGGTCTGGCTCGCCAATACGATCGTCGGTCCGATCGGGAAGCACGACGGCTACTCGCCGCTCCGGGCCCTCCAGCGAGTTGTCGCTGCGGCCGCGCCCGACGGCTGAAACTGGCTGGCCATCTCGCTGCGGTGCAGAACCATCCAAGAAGTTCAGTAGATGGCGATGTCAGGGCGGGCAGTGGCGGCCGTCAGCCGAATTTGTCCATCCGGTCGTCCATCGCCGCGTGCGACGCGTGGCCGTGCGCCGAACTGGCTGCTCTTGAGCCGGTGGCGACTTTCAGTCGCTCAGCCTCGCGGGAGTGGGGGATTGTGCAACGACTCGTTGCACAACTGTTGCGAGGCAGCAGCGTCGATTGAGGCAGCGGTGCCGTTGGGCTCGAGCGAATTGTGGTGGAGGTCGAGGTGATCTCCAACGGGTCTGACACCCGTCACGACCCTAGGCGCGCCTGAGCGGATCCGCTAAGATCGCGCGATGATCACCGGCGACATCCTGTGCACGTTGCGGCGACGGGCTGGCCGCACTCAAGCCGACGTGGCAAAGGCGGCCGGTATTCCCGCGTCGGTGCTCAGTGCATATGAGCGCGGACGACGTCAGCCCAGCCTGGCGAACGCTTCGCGCATCATCGATGCTCTCGGATACTCGGTGAAGTTCGACTTTGTGCTCGATCCAGCTGAGCAGGCCCGCCGACTGCACGATGTACTCGAACTCGCTGAGGCGCTCCCGTACCAAGCACGACCCCTTGCATCGGCGCGACGATGACCACGCTCATCGATCGCATCGTTGCTGTCTGTGAGTCGCTCGACCGGGCGAAAATCCCCTGGGCTCTCGGCGGCGCACTCGCCCTGGCATACGCCACGAACGAACCGCGAGGCACCCGCGACATCGATGTGAACGTGTTCGTTGCTTCGACGGAAGCACCTGCGGTGTTCGCCGCAATGCCTGCCGGCGTCGCTTTCACTGACGCCGACGTGGCCGACGCCGGCACGCGCGATCAGGTGCGCCTGTGGTGGGACACGACACCGATCGATGTCTTCTTCGCAGCCGATCCGTTTCACTTCGACGTGGCCGGGCGCTGTCGTTCAGTGCCCTTCGAAGGTCACCGCATCAAGGTCTTATCGGCGGAGGATCTCGCTGTGTTCAAAGCTTTGTTCGACCGCACCAAGGACTGGGCCGACATCGAAGCGATGATCGAGAGCAACGCCGTCGATCTCCAGCTTGTTGCTGAACGACTCAGTGGCTTGCTCGGCGACGACCCTCGAGTTGCGCGGGTGCGAACGCTCGCCGTTCGCTGAAGGTGTGCGA
>JANONE010000550.1:0-1627 GCA_031420675.1 Ilumatobacteraceae bacterium
CTGGGCACGAACTCGATGTCGTCGCCTGGCCGCATACCGAGCGCATCGCGTACCACTTTGGGGACCGTGATCTGGCCCTGCCGCGTGAGCCGCGCCCGCGGCCGCTTAGCAAGCCGTAGTTCAGTACTCACGCTCCAACAGTACCTCGCTTCGACCTACTGCTGCAACGCCCAGGGACAGGAAGAGGAGGCCGGCCTCTTCGCGCGCTCGGGGTAGGTCGAGCGCTGGTGGACGTTCGAGTCGACTGGCTTGTGCTACCTCTTCGGCTGGAAGAGAGCGCGCAGGATGATCGGGCCCGTCGTGCTTCCGACTCTGATGCGGATGGTGTAGTCCTGGCCCGCCTGGAGGTTCCTGGTCGAGAAGTTGTAGATGTAGCCGCCCCCGTTCACGCGCATCTGCGTGCCCGTATCGGCGTTGCTGACGCTCTCGGCCATGATCACCGGTGTTGCGTCCGGCATGATGTCGGTCACATTCCCGGCGGCGATCGTGATGTGGAGGATCGGAGTCGTCACGGTGGTCCCCGGCGAACACGAGCTCGCAAGTTCCACCTTGATCGGAACGACGTTTCCGTACTTGGCGATATTCCGCTCGTTGTCCTTGATCGGAGCCTTGAAGCTCGGGCTGTAGACGTCAACGGTGGGAGTGGCTCCAGTCCTGATCACGCGGGTTGAACTGGCACCGTCCTTATCAGTCACCCACATCGTGACCTCAACGCTGTAGCAGCCGGGCGCAGCGCGGTACGTGTCCGTGGCCGTGCCACTCGACGCGAGGTTCGAAGCCGATGTATTGGTGGCTACGAGAACACCATTGAGCCGGTATTCGAACCTCGCCGTCTGGGTGTCATTCACGCCGACGTCTGAGTAGGTCATGGTGGACGAGATATCGCCCGTCACGGAATTAACGGTGATGGCGGCCGAGACCACCGTCGGGGCGACGTTGTTGACGCTGACGTCGAGGGTGTCGCTGTCGGACGCGCCGTCCGAGTCGCTGACCGTGACGCTGACGGTCGGGTCAGCCGGACCGTCGGGGAACGAGCACACGAAGCTGCCCGCCCCGGTCGTGGCGTTGAACGTGTCGAGCCCGACCTGGCCGGCGCCGGTGCCGCACTCGGTGGCGCCCAGCACGAACGTGTCCTGGCCCGGATCGCTGGTCGTGAAGCTGTAGGTGTGGCTGGAGCCCTCGGACACCGTGGCCGAGCCGGTCAGGCTGACCGTCGGGGCGACGTTGGCGACGCTGACCGTGTGCGGATCGTCGCCGATATTATTCGTCGGATCGCCATCGTTGGCGGTCACGTCGACCGTGCCCGAGCCGGGTCCGTCGAGGAAGGTGCACTCGAAGCTGTTGGCGGCCAGGTCGCTGATGTAGCTGGCGTCGCCAGTGCAGCTCTCGGTGACGGTCCAAGTCGTGGAATCCACGTCAGTCACGGTGTACGTGTACGTACGAGTCACACCCTCGTCGACGTTGCTGAAGTCACCGCTGACCGTGACCACCGGGGCGTCGTTGACGCAGGTGATGTTGACGGTCACACGACCGCTGTCGGTGAGCGCGCCATCCGAGACGGTGTAGTCGTAGCGGCCGGCGGCCAGGCCGCACAGGTCGGCGGTCGGCGTGAAGCGCACGAAGTCGT
>JANONE010000551.1:0-6354 GCA_031420675.1 Ilumatobacteraceae bacterium
AGCACACCCTCGAACGGCTTGCCGCGGCGGTCTGAGCTTCAGGCGTCCAAGGGGTGTTCGCGGAAGAACTGCCACATGACCGCATTGGCGGAGATGCTCATCGTGGTCCGGCCGACGAAGTCAACGGCGCCGGCCGAGACCTCGTTGCCGGGCCGGTCAGATCGGAACCCTGTGACGGCGCTGCGGCCACGGCAGCCAAGGACATGGCCGCCAACGACATGTACTCCTTCACGGCCCGGACACCTTGCTCGGGGAAGTTGATGTTCAGGCCGTCGATGCCCTCATCGAGGAACTTGCGGTACGACTCCAGATTCTCCAGCGAACGGTTGTTGGGCCAGACCCAGATCGTGTAACCGGCCTTCTTGGACGTGGCGATGAGCTCCGGGGTGATGACCTTCAGCCCGCCGAACTCGGGCGGGAGCTGCAGGATGCGCATGCCGTCTGGCATTGGTGTGCCGTCCAGCACGTAGGCGGTGAGCACGGTCAGCCCGGGCGACACCTCCACATCCGGCGCGATCGCGTGGAAGTACGACACGATGTCGTCCGAGAACGAGGCCACCACCGAGGCGTCAGCGCGGCCCAGTTCGCGCAACTCCGTGGCGAGCTGATCGGCGGCGGCCTTCGCCGGTTCCTTCTCGCCCTTTATCTCGATGTTCAGCGGGATGTCGGGAAACCGCTCGACGAGTTGGCGGAAGGTGGGCATCGCGAAGTCGTCGGCGGTGTAGCCCTCGGGTGCCGGCTTCTCGCCGGTGCGGATGCCGCGGTACAGGTAAGCGGCGGGCTGCTGGTTCTCGTGGCACACGCCGCAATCGGTCGTGAACCAGTACGCGTCGTCGAGTGCGGCGATCTGGTCGTAGGTGAGGTCGGCGACCGCTCCTGTGCCGTTGGTGCTGCCGTCGACCGTTTCGTCGTGCTGCACCACCAGCACGCCGTCCTTGGTGAGCATCACGTTGAGATCGAGCATGTCGACCCCGGCCTTCACACTCTCGCCGAAGGCGAACAGCGTGCTGGCGGGGAAGTTGTCCTCGCCGCCGGTGTGGGCCAACACGATGGGCCGGCCGATCGACAGCAGTTCGTCGATCGTCTGCGCGTACCGCGCCGGCGGTCCGGTAGTGGTGGTCTCGCGGACCGTTGTCGGGGAGGCCGCCCGTGCAGCCGTCGTGTCCGGTGCCGGCGTGGCCCGCGTGCTGCCGTCGCCTTTGCCGTCGGAGCAGGCTGCGAGGATCGGGAGGCAGCAGGCGAAGGCGGCGGCGCGTCTCATTGCAGCAGCTTCGCGTACTCCACTGCGATCAGTGCGGCCGTGGCTGCGTTGTTGCGTACCAACGCCAGGTTCGCCACCAGGCTGCGGCCTCCCGTTCGTTCGACGATGCGCTTGAGCAGGAAAGGGGTCACTTCCTGGCCGCTGATGCCCTGGGCAGCGAGCTCGCCGAGAGCCTCCTCGATGAACGTGCTGATCTCCGCAGCAGGGATTTCGTCGGCTTCGGGAATCGGGTTGGCGATGCTGATGCCGGTGGACAAGCCGAGCTGCTGCCAGGTGGCGTACAACAGCCGGGCGAGCGCGGCGGGGCCGTCGAGGCGGCGAGGTGCCGGCAGGCCACTCTCGCGGCTGTAGAACGACGGGAAGTGGTCGCTGCCGTTCACCACCACCGGCACGCCCAACGTCTCGAGTCGTTCGAGCGTGAGGCGGATGTCGAGGATGCTCTTGATGCCGGCCGACACGACTGCCACGGGGGTGACGGCCATCTCGGCGAGATCGGCAGAGATGTCGAAGGTGGTGGCTGCGCCTCGGTGGACGCCGCCGATGCCGCCGGTGGCGAACACCCGGATGCCGACGAGCGCGGCGATGCGCATGGTGGCGGCGACGGTGGTGGCCCCGGTGGCCTGGGTCGCGACCAGCCACGGCAAGTCGCGTGTGGTCGCCTTGTACACGCCGCGCTCGGTGCCCAGGCGTTCGAGTTGCTCGGGCGACAGGCCCACGCAACACACGCCGTCGAGCACGGCGACGGTAGCGGGCGTGGCGCCGTTGGCGCGTACGATGCCTTCCACCTCGGTGGCCATCCGGACGTTCTGCGGGTACGGCATGCCGTGGCTGATGATCGTGCTCTCCAGCGCGACCACCGGGTGGCCGCCGGCCAGTGCCGATGCCACTTCGGGCAGGATCGCGAGGCTGTGCATCCGGGTGATCGGGCTGGTCATCGGGCTCCCCAACTGAAGGTCTGCTTGAACAACTTGAGGCACACGAACGCCTCGGCCTCCAGGATGTCGTCTCGGCTACGCAAACGCGACATCAGCTGCATGAGGTGGGTGTCGTCACCGGCGACCACCTCGAACATCAAGTCATAGCGACCTGTAGTAGCCACGAGGTATTCGACTTCCTCGATGGCGACCAGTTGGGCTGCCGTCGCCTCCACATCACCACTGACTCGCGCGCCGATGATCGCCACCCGCCGGAGACCCAGCGACAGCGGGTCGGTGACCGCCACGATCTGCATCACGCCTGCGTCCGAGAGGCGCTGCACTCGCTGGCGGATGGCACCCTCGGTGAGGCCGACCTCGGCTGCGATCTTCGTGAACGGCATACGGCCATCCGCCTGCAGCAGCTCGATGATCGTGCGGTCCTTGTCGTCGACCGATACCGCACCCGTCGACGACGAGTTCGTCTGACGGTTCACGGCTTTCCCTGGCGGGCAGCAAATTCGAGACTCGCGTCGGAGAGCGCGGTGCGCAGGGTGGATTCGATGAACGCGAACTCCTCCTCGCCGGCGATCAGCGGGGGAGAGAGCGTGATCACCGGCTCGCCGCGGTCGTCGGTGCGGCAGATGAGGCCCGCCTCGTACAGTCGCGGCGAGAGGTAGCCGCGCAGCAGCCAATCGGCCTGCTCCGTGGTGAAGATGCCACGGGTGGCCTGATCGGGGACGAGCTCGATCGCGAGGAAGTACCCGTCGCCACGCACGTCGCCGACCAGTGGGATGTCGAGGAGGCCCTCGATCAACTGCTTGAACCGGCCTTCGTTGGCCAGCACGTGGCCGCAGATGTCTTCCCGCTCGAAGATGTCCAGATTGGCGTTGGCCACCGCGCACGACACCGGGTGGGCGCCGAATGTCTGGCCCTGCAAGAAGGTGGCCGTGTCATCGAGGAACGGCTCGGCGATGCGGTCGCTGATCAGCACCCCACCCAGCGGCGAGTAGCCGGAGGTGACGCCTTTGGCGAAGGTGATCATGTCGGGTTGGTAGCCGTAGCGCTGGCTCCCGAACATGTGCCCGAACCGGCCGAAGGCGGCGATCACTTCGTCGCTGACCAGCAGGATGTCGTACTTGTCGCAGATCTCGCGTACACGCCGCCAGTAGCCGTCCGGCGGGGTGAAGGCGCCGCCGGTGTTCTGCACCGGTTCCATGAAGACAGCGGCGATCGAATCGGGGCCCTCCATCTCGATGCGCAGCGCCAGGTCGTCGGCGCAGCGCAGCGTGCAGGCCGCAACGTTCATGCAGTCGTTGCAGCGGTAGCGGTAAGGGGTCTGCACCTTGATCGCGCCGGGCATCAACGGCTCGAACGGGGTCTTGATGGAGGGCACGCCGGTGAGGCTGAGCGCGCCGATGCTGGTGCCGTGATAGGCGAGATAGCGCGAGATCACCTTGGTACGGCCGTGTTGGCCGCGCAGCTTCCAGTACTGGCGGGCCAGTTTGATCGCCGTCTCCACCGCATCGCCGCCGGTGGGGGTGAAGAACACACGGTTGAGGTCGCCGGGGGCGTGGTCGGCCAGCCGCTTGGCCAGCGTGATCGCAGGCTCGTGGGCGAACGACCACACCGGGAAGTAGGCCAGCGTCTCGGCTTGGTGACGAGCCGCCTCGGCTAGCTCCTTGCGGCCGTGGCCGACCTGCACGGTGAACAGGCCGGACAAGCCGTCGAGGTAGCGCTTGCCGTGAACGTCGTACACGTAACAGCCCTCCCCGCGGGCGATCACCGGCACGCTGCTGCCGGCGAAGGACCCGAGGCGAGTGAAGTGCATCCACAGATGACGCTGTGCGTCGTCCGAGAGCGAGGAAGGATGACGCGGGGCGTCATCGGAGAAGGTGGCCATGTGCACTCCGATTGTCGTAGCAACTAACTACGACAATCGTAGTCACACGCCGCAGTACGTTTCGATCTTCGCAAAGGCCGTGCCGATCTCGGGCGCAGTCAACAAGGTTTGCACCGCTGGGACGGCGTAGGCCGCGCTGAAATCCCAGCCATTGCTCTCCAGCTCCGAGATCAGCGCTCCGAACGCAGTTGCGACCGTGGCGACGTCGGCTGTCAGCTCGTCTGGCGCGCTGTCCTGCGCGCGCCCGAACATGTCGGGGAAGACGGTGCCGAAGTAGGCCTCGGTTTCCGCGGGGGTCGCTTTGAGCGGGTCGAAGTCGGACTGGTTCATCTCGTCGTTCACCACGCAGAAGTCGCTGCCGAAGCCAGCCGCATTCGGGTCGACCGACGTGTCATCGACGACGGTGTCGGCAGGCAGCGAGTCGTGGACCACGGTGTCGCCAACGGTGTCGCCGGTGGTGTCGTCGGATGCCCCGGTGGTGTCGGGCGCCGATGACACGGATGTAGGTGCCGTGGAGGATTCAGATGTGACGGCTGACTTGTTGTCGCTACAGGCGCCCAGCGCGAGCAGGGCCCCTACGGCCAGAACACCGAAGCGGCTCATGGCGAGGTGGTGTCCGCGGCGATTCCGCAGGTGGTTGCGGAATAGGACTCGAGACGGTCGCTGGCGGCCTGCATGTCGGCACCGGCGATCTGATCTTGCAGTTCGGCAAATTCCGGTGCTGCGGCCAGGGCGGCGAAGTCCCAGTCGTACTTGCTGAAGATGGCGACGACGTTGTCGATGGCCGTGCTCATCGCGGCCACGTCGGCCTTGATTTCGGCGGGCGCGCCCGTCTTCAGATCGTGCACCATCGACTGCATCGTGGTGAACGCCTCTTTCACCTTCGTCGCGTCGGGTGCGTCGTTGAACACCGAGTCGAGCTCGTCCGACTTGTCCTTGTAGTCCTTGATCTTTGCGCAGTAGGCGCCACTGCTACTGCCCGACTTGGTGTCGTCGCCGCAACCGGCGAACACGGTGGTGGCGAGCACTGCGCCGGTGATCAGGGTGGTGAAACTCTTCATCAGAAATCTCCCGTCATGGTTTGCAACGAGCGTAGTGGCCGAGTCGGTCGCAAACCAGGGAACCGTTGTGTGACAACCCATCGCCTAGCCTGCGATCATGCTGCTCGCGCACGAACTGATCGGCCGATCCGGCGACCCCGCCCTCGTCCTCATCCATGGCATCACCGACAGTCGGCACATGTGGCATCCGTTGGTGGGCGACCTCGCCGCGCACCACCTCGTGCTCGCGGTGGACCTGCGTGGGCACGGCGAGAGCGACACCGACGACGGCTACGACCCCATCAGCTATGCCTCCGACGTGGTCGAGACCACCGCCGCGTTGGGTGTCCACGATGCCATCGTGATCGGTCACTCCCTTGGTGGTGTGGTCGCCAGCGCCTTTGCCGCGGTGGCTCCCTGTCGCGCCGTGCTCAACATCGACCAGCCCTTGCGGCTGTCGTCGTTCAAGGAGGCGCTCGGGCAGTTGGAGCCGATGTTGAAGGGTGACCAAGAGTCGTTCGAGCAGGCGCTCGAGTTGATGTTCAGTGCGATGGATGGCCCGCTCTCCGCAGCCGAGCAAGCTCGACTTCGCGAACACCGCCGGGCCGACCAGCAGGTCGTGCTCGCCACCTGGTCGGCCGTGTTCGATTCCACCGAGGCCGAGCTCGACGCCACCGTGGAGGTATTGGCCGCCGGCATCACGGTGCCCTACCTCTCGCTTCATGGCACCGACCCCGGCGCCGACTACGGCCCCTGGCTGCGGCGGCTGGTGCCCACCGCCACCGTCGAGGTGTGGCCCGACATGGGCCACTACCCGCACCTGGTCGACCCAGCCCGCTTTCGAACCCGCCTCGCCGAGTTCGAGGCCCAGGTACGTGCATGAGCGACGACGACCTCGTCGTCGGAGTGGTCGGGGGCGTCGGCACGATCACGCTCAATCGGCCGGCCAAGCGCAATGCCGTGACGTACGACATGTGGGTGGCGCTCGCCTCGGCATGTCGCCGGCTGGCCGCAGACCCTGAGGTGCGTGTGGTGGTACTGCGCGGCGCCGGCGACCACTTCTGCGCCGGGGCCGACATCACCGAACTGCTGGCCGAACGGGCCCATGATGCCGCGACGTTCATGCATGTGAACATGGCCTGCGAACACGCATTGGCAACATTGCCCAAGCCCACCATCGCGGTGGTGCAGGGCGACTGCGTCGGCGGCGGTTGCGCGCTGGCCATCGATTGCGAC
>JANONE010000552.1:0-7684 GCA_031420675.1 Ilumatobacteraceae bacterium
GCCGGCTTTGCCGGGTCGCGCTCCGCGTCCACCGAGTCCTCGGCCGCGCCTGATCCACGCGGCGACAGTGCGTCACCGATGCCGTGCCCTTCAATCCGTGAGCGGCAAGGTAGGGGATCTGCCCGATTCTTCGTCGCTCGAGCGGCGCGATGATCGAACGCATGACGAAAATCAGTGGTGCGGGTACGGCGATCATCGAGCGGGGAGCGGGCAGACCGCACGGACTGGACTGGAGACGACGGCACACTCGACGGACTGGAGGCACCAGACAAACATCAACTGGCAGCCTCAACTTGGGACGTATGCGCCTGGACAAGGAGACGACCCGGCGGGTTGACCCGCCGTCCCTGGTCCCCTAGTCGATTAGATAGTGGCAGTCCGAAATCACATAGTGATAGCGTCGCCACGAGTCATCGGGCGCACTGCGGTGTGGGAGGTCAGTGAGTCATGCAGTTCTGCCGAGCCGAAACCCTTGAGGCAGCAATCGAATTGCGCGCCGAGTGGGGCGACGAGGGCCGGATTCTCGCAGGTGGTACCGATGTCATGGTCCAATACCTGCACGGTGAGATCACTCCGAAGGCCCTGATCCACATCGAGGGCATCGAAGCCATGTCAGGCGTGACAATCAACGGCCGCACCGTCCTGGGGGCGCTCACGACCCATCGCACGCTCGGCACCACGGCGACGCTTGTTGCGCGGCACCCTGCGCTCGCTGCCGCCGCAGCCGCCGTTGGCGGCTGGCAGACGCAAGTCAAGGGCACGGTGGGTGGAAACTTGTGCAACGCCTCACCGGCGGCCGACACCCTGCCGCCGTTACTGGTCGCTGACGCCTACGTGACCCTGTCCTCCCCGCGCGGGGAGCGGCGACTGGCGGTGGGCGAGTTCATCCTCGACCGGCGCACGACAGCACTCGCTCCGGACGAACTGCTGACCTCGGTCGACCTCGAGCCCCTTCCCGACGGCAGCGCCGAGGTCTACGTGAAGTTGGGTCGCCGGGGCGCAATGGACGTCGCGCTCGTCGGTCTTGCGGTCCGCCTCGGCTTCTCCGAGGATGGGGTGGTCCACACGGCGCGCATCGCGGTCTGTTCCGTCGGACCCACGTCACAGCGGATTCCCGACGCTGAAGCGGCGTTGGTCGGGTCGCGGCTCGACGCTGGGGCCCTTGACGCCGCGGGTGCGGCACTGATAGCAGCTTCGACGCCGATCGATGATGTTCGAGCCACAGCCTCCTACCGACGGCGGACACTGAGCGGGTTGCTCGGACGGGCCGCCCGGCACTGTCAGGAAGAGTCACAGAAATGACGACCGATGCTCTCGTCGACGTATCGGTCGTGATCAATGGAACGTTGCGCCGGATGACTGTTCACCCAGGCGACACAGTGCTTCAAACCCTGCGCGACGATTTGGGCCTGACCGGAACGAAGGAGGGCTGCGTCGAAGGAGAATGCGGAGCGTGCACGGTACTGCTCGATGACGAGCCGGTTGACTCGTGCCTGTTGGCCACCGCTGCCGTCGACGGACGGCGCATACGCACCGTCGAGAGCCTGTCGACCGGCGACGAACTCGGTCCGCTGCAGAAGGCCTTCCTCGACCACGGCGCGGTGCAGTGTGGCTTCTGTACGCCAGGGTTCCTGATGACGTTGACCGCACTGCTCGAACACAACCCCACCCCGTCACGATCGGACATCCGCGAGGCGATCTCCGGCAACATCTGCCGCTGCACCGGTTACAGCCAGATGATCGAGGCCGTCGTTGCTGCCGCCGACGGTGAGGAGGAGCGATGACGAGGACGGTAGGCACGAGCGCCGTCCGCAGTGACGGTGACGCGAAGGTGCGAGGCGCAGCCCGATTCGGTGTCGACGTCGTGCTTCCCGGGATGCTTCACGCGAAGCTGCTCCGGTCACCCGTACCGGCCGGCCGGCTCATGCGCATCGACACTTCCGCAGCCGAGGCCATCGACGGCGTGCACGCTGTGGTGACGGCCGCCGACGCACCCAACGAGCGCACCGGCATCGTCATGTTCGACATGCCGTTGTTCGCCGCTGATTACGTCGCGTACGAAGGCGAACCATTGGCCGCAGTCGTTGCCGACACCCCGCGGATCGCTCAGGCTGCACTCGCCGCGATTCAGTTCGAGATCGAGCCGCTCGAGCCGGTCGCGACGCCGGAGTCGGCGCTCGAGCCTGGTGCTCGGCTGGTCCACCCCGGCTGGTCGGATTTCGGCGGTACTGGCGGCGGTCAATGGCCACGCTATGGCAACGTGGTTGCCGAGACGACGTCCGACCCCGGAGATGTCGATGCTGCATTCGCCGTTGCCGACCTGGTGGTCGAGGGGACGTATCGCGGTCCGCGTCAGTACCAGGCATACCTGGAGCCGAAGATGGCGGTCGCCGAGTACGAGGCGGGCCGCTACACGGTGCACGTCTCGCACCAGTATCCGTTCAACGTGCGCGACCGCGTCGCCCAGACGCTCGGGGTTGCCAAGTCTGCCGTGCGCGTCATCGGACATCACATCGGGGGCGGCTTCGGCGCCAAACTCGACATCGGCCTCGAGGCCTATGCAGCGCTGCTGGCGAAGCGGACGGGACGCCCGGTCAAGATGGTCAACTCGGCGCACGAGGAGTTGCTCACCGCACCGTGCCGCGAGAACGCGGTGGTGAGGATCCGCTCCGCGCTGCGTCGTGACGGAACCGTCCTCGCTCAGGATGTTGACGTCGTCTTCGACAGCGGCGCTTACGCGATCGATGCGCCGTACCTGACGAGCATCCCTATGTTCATGTTCGGCTCGATCTATCGGGTCGGCACCGCGCGAGTGAGGGCCCGCGCGGTGTACACGAACACCACCCCGACAGGGGCGTTTCGTGGCGTGAGCGGGCCGTATCTCGTGTTCGCACTCGAGCGGCACATGGACGAGATCGCGAACGAGCTCGGTCGTGACCGGCGTGAGTACCGCCTCGCGTCTCTCAGCGACGACGGTCATCAGATGCTGAATGGGCAGGTTCTCGGCGACGCGTCGATCATGCGTGAGGCGTTCGACGTTCTCGAACGGCGAGCGCCGTGGAGCGACCTCGGTCGGGGGAGTTATCGCGGCGTAGGCATGGCGGGAGCAATCTGGCTGACCAATCCCGCGCCGGCACAGGCAACGGTCAAGCTCAACGAGGATGGAACCCTTGGGGTGATCACGGCAGCCACGGACAACGGGTCTGGGGCCGTCACCACCGGCATTCGGCAGATCGCAGCCGAGGGCCTCGGTCTCCCCGTTGACCGAGTCGTCGTGACAATGCCGGACACCGACACCGCGGGATATGACGCAGGATCGCAGGGCAGTCGTACCACCCATGTGGTCGGACGTGCGGTGCGCGACGCCACGGCACAGGTGCGCCAGAAGATCCTCGAGATCGCATCGTCAATGCTCGAGGCCTCCGCGGACGACCTCATCATCGAGGACGGCAACGTCCAAGTGATCGGGGTTCCGACGTCGTTTGTGACTCTCGCCGACGTCGCAATGACGGCGACGTTCACCGATGGACCGATCGCTGCCGCGGCCTCGTACAAGACGCCCCCGCCAGAGCACAACCCGACATGCGCGTCCGGTATGTTGTTGCCCACTTGGCCGACGCCGACGTACCACCTCCACATTGCGGAGGTCGAGGTCGATCCGGTGACCGGAAAGGTGACGGTGCTGCGTTATCTCGTGGCCCAAGAGGTGGGTGGGGTAATCAATCCCAATTCGATCACAGGCCAGATTCAGGGCGGTGTCACCCAAGGACTTGGGTACGCACTTTGGGAGCGGCTCGAGATCGATGGCGGCCGGTACCGCCAGCGGACGTGGGAGACGTACGGCTTGCCCCTTGCTGTCGACGTCCCAGATGTCGAGGTAGAACTGATGGCGCACGCCGCCGAAGCTGGACCCTACGGCGCAAAGGGTGTCGCCGAACCACCGGTGGTACCGGTGGGTGCAGCGATTGCCAATGCCGTCGCCGACGCGATCGGCGCCCCGATCGACCGACTTCCGATCACACCTCAGGTCGTACTCGAAGCGCTCGAGCGCCGACAACTGGGAGCAAGTTGTGCGAGTCGGAGTTGACGTCGGCGGCACGAATACCGATGCGGTGGTCATGTCTGGACGGGTGGTGATCGACTCCGTCAAGTCGCCGACGACCGCCGACGTGACGTTGGGGATCGTCACGTCGTTGCGCGCGCTGATCGACGCCGGAACGCTCGTGCCCGCTGAGGTGAGCAGTGTGATGATTGGCACGACGCATTTCACGAACGCTGTGGTCGAGGCAAAGCACCTTGTGCCGACCGCAGCGGTGCGACTCGGTCTGCCGGCGACCATGTCGTTACCGCCTCTTGTGGACTGGCCGGACCGACTCCGTGACGCAATCGGGAACCATGTGTACATGTGTCACGGCGGCCACGAGTTCGACGGAAGGGTGATCAGCCCGCTGGATCGCGACGAGTTGCGTCGGGTCGCGGTGGACGCCGCCGAAAAGGGTGTTCGGGCCGTTGCCATCACGTCGGTGTTCTCACCTGTCAACGACGAGTTCGAGCGAGAGGCGAGTGAGGTGATGCGCGCCGAAGTTCCCGAACTGGTGATCACCCGTTCTCACGAGCTCGGTCGTGTCGGTCTCCTCGAACGGGAGAACGCAGCCGTCATGAACGCATGCCTGCGACCGCTGGCCGAGCGTACTGTCGATGCGTTCCAGGCTGCCATCGACGAGTTGGCGATCGACGCGTCGCTCTACATCAGCCAGAACGACGGAACGTTGATGAGCGCCGAGTACACCCGCCAGTACCCGGTTGCGACGTTTGCCTCCGGACCGACGAACTCGATGCGCGGAGCTGCGTTCCTGAGCGGCGTCCGCGACGGCGCCGTCATCGATGTCGGGGGAACGACCGCCGACATTGGACTACTGGTGAACGGCTTTCCGCGCGAGGCTGCGGCCGCGGTGAAGGTTGGGGGCGTTCGCACCAACTTCCGGATGCCGGACGTCATCTCGCTCGGCATCGGGGGCGGGAGCCTCGTCCGGGTGACGTCCCGCGGAGTAACCGTTGGCCCTGACAGCCTCGGCTACGAGCTACGCGAAAGAGGTCTCGTGTTCGGCGGAGATGTCTTGACCGCCACCGACATCACAGTCGCCGCAGGAATGGCCCAGATCGGCGATCCGCTCCTCGTTGCGCATCTCGACTGCGAGGTCGTACGTGCTGCCCGTGAGCACATCCAACGGGCTATTGCTGAAGCGGTCGAGCGGATGAAGACGTCAGCCGGACCGATACGGGTCGTCGTAGTTGGAGGTGGCGGGGTGCTTCTCGACGATGACCTCGATGGGGCGTCGGCGACGATGCGTCCCGATCACTTCGATGTCGCTAACGCGATCGGTGCCGCGATCGCCCAGGTGGGCGGCGAGATCGATCGGATCTACGCGCTCGACGGCCTCACGCGTGAGGCGGCGCTTGACGAAGCGAAGAGCGAGGCGTGTCGGCGGGCAATCGACGCAGGAGCCGAGCCTGCGACCGTCGAGATCGTCGACGTCGAGCAAGTCCCGCTTGCATACCTGCCCGGCAGCGCAATACGCATCAGGGTCAAGGCCGTCGGCGACCTTCAGCAGTGAACTTCCAGGGGGAAATGGTGAACGACGATCAGTACCTGAAGGGTCATACCGCTCTGGTCACCGCATCGTCGCGGAACCTGGGCGCCAGCATTGTCTCGGGATTGGCCGCGCGGGGTGCCGATGTCGTTGTGACCTATCAGCAGTCGCGTGGCCACGCCGAGGCGCTGATCGCACGGCTACCGGCCGGCCGCCATGTGTGCGTGCCCTGCGACCTGTCGCATACCGACGGAATCATCGCGATGGTCGAGGCAGCGGTCGCGGCGGCATCGGGCACGATCGATATCGTGGTGAACAACTCCGGCCCGTTCTCGATGGTTCCCTTCATTGAACTCGAGCCGGACGAGTGGGACCGGATCTGGACTGCGAGCGTGAAGGCCGCATACCTGACCTCGAAGATGTTGATCCCGGCGATGGGCGGATGGGGGCGCGTGGTGAACGTGTCGGCGGGGTCGGCTTACCTACGCACCCACTCGATCTACACCCTTGCCAAGGACGCGATGATCACCTTCACGGAAGCCCTCGCCGTCGAGGTCGGCCCGCCCGTCACCGTCAACTGCGTGGCTCCCGGACAGATCGAGGAGTCGGCGGAGGACATGGCCGAATTCGACCCGACGTTCGTGGACCGCGCGACCGAGGCGACCCCTCTGGGGCGGCTCGTCACGCGTGACGATGTCGCAGGCATTGTCGTCGAACTGTGCGGACCGCGATTCGCCGCGGTGACGGGCGTGACGATTCCGATTGACGGCGGCGCTCACTTAGTGGGGTTCTGAGCTACACCGGCATCCGGCTGTCGGGGAAAACTACCAATAGTTGAAACACCCGTTTACTATGTGGAAGACTGACGTCGGCACTGATCGGGTGCCGGGGCTTGATCCGCTTAACTTTCGGAGGGGACGATGACGAAGAACAGGCAGCGAGGACCGCGGTTGGCCTTTGGGCTCTTGACGGCACTGGCGTTGACCGCGGCTGCATGTGGGAGCGATGACGGCGCCTCCACCTCCGACAGCGGAGCTGGCAAGGGCACCGAAACCGCTGCCTCCAGCGGCGGCGCAGAAGCAGGGGAAAAAATCGTCGTGTCGCTCTCGACAGACGTCAACCTGCTCGAACAGCACTTGTTTCGCACGACAGGCTCCTACGCCGTGACGAGAGCGCTCTACCAGCCTTTCCTGGACCAGGAGTACGTCGAAGAAGACGGCGTACTCATTGGTACGAAGAAGGTCGCGCCCAGCGCGATGCTCGAGTCGTACGAGGTTTCTGACGATGGAACCGGCACCTTCGTGATCGCCAAGGACGCCAAGTTCGCAAACGGCGACCCGATCACGGCAGCGGACGCGGTGTACATGCTCAAGCGCAGCATCGAAGCCCCGGACAGCTACATCCCACTGCTGCTTCCGTTCATCGCGATCGCGACCGCCGACGCGTTCACGGTCGTCGACGAACGAACGTTCACGATCAAGCCGGACAAGGCCACGCCGCTGTTCGAAAGATTCATGACGTTCCAGGTGTTCGGCCCGCTCCAGCAGTCGCTTGCCGAGGCGAACGCTACCGCTGACGATCCGTTTGCATTCGCTTACTTCAGCACCAAGGCCAACGCATCCGGCCCATACACTCTGACTAGTTGGGACCAGGCTGCCGGACAGATCGTGCTCGACCCGAACCCGGGTTGGCCAGGCGACTTGGCCAACAATGGCATCATTATCCGCAACGTCCCCGATGCCGCTCAACGAGCGTTGCTGCTGCAGAACGGCGATCTCGACGTGGCGGCGGGCTTGCCGCCCCGACTTCTCAACGAACTGCGCAGCGACTCCAACGTGAAGGTGCACACCGCACCGTCCACACGCATAAATTACATCGCTCTCAATGCGGGTGTTGAGCCGAAGCTGGCCGACAAGAAGGTTCGCCAGGCCATCTCCTATGCGGTCCCGTACCAGGCGCTCATCGACAACGTCATGTACGGGTTCGCCTCCCCAGCTGGCACGCTCATCACATCGAACATGGAGACTTACGACGCTGAGGGCGCAGGTGTCTACTCCACCGACATGGACAAGGCAAAGCAGCTGATGGAGCAG
>JANONE010000553.1:0-7495 GCA_031420675.1 Ilumatobacteraceae bacterium
CGACGATCGGTTTCACCGCCAGCACCAGCGGGTGGCGGGGCAGCTTGTTCACGCTGGACTCCCGCCCGAACCCGCGACGCGCTCGGCGTGCAGGCTGACGTGGCTGGCGCCGTTGGCAAAGGCCTGCGCGACGATCGCGCCCGACACCTCGGCCACCTGCCCCTGACTGACGGTGCATGACGACCCGACCGGCCCGAACTCGACCTCGACGCCGAACGCTTCAACGGCATCGACCGCGGCAAGCACGTGGGGCCCGGGATTACCCTCGTGGAACGGCTCGATCGTGAACTCCAACAGCAGCACGCTGCGATGGTAGCGAGGCCAGCGCCGACATCACGTCGGACTCGCCCACCCGGAGTCACCCGATCGGTCATATCCGACATCGACGTGCATTGCGCCGATCGGTGGGTAGAGATCCCGAGATCCCGAGATCCCGAGATTCGCAGCTGGCGATCGGCCACGTGAACTTCTCCCCGAGAAGCAGCCCGCAGCGTCACTCGATTGCCGGATTATCTGCAGATCAGCACCTCGCCGCCGCTCTGCGACTCCGGGCGGCCGAGCTGTTCCTCGACCTCGGTCTGCTCGACGACGCTCGTCCGTTGCTGGAAGCGCTCGAACTCTCAACCGGGGATGCCACGAACGCATCGGCCGTGTGTACGCGGGCACGACTGCTCCATCTCGAAGAACGAGACGACGAGGCATGCGATCTGCTCCGCCAGGGAGCGGCCGAACTCGCCGCGGAGTCCCCAGACGATGCAGCGCGGCTGCTGCTGGAGAGCCTCGCCGCGCTGGTGCGCGAGCGATGTCTGGATTAGGTCGTCAGCGTCGTCGACGGACTGCAGACCATCCGCCCACGCGTCAACGGTCGCGGGGCGCGGCGGTGGCCGTTGACGCTGTGGCCCACAAGCTTGCTGCCGACGTTGACCAGCTCGCGCTATCCGCACGCGGATGTTGCCCGACGCGCCGGACTCGCCGTGCTCCACTTCAGCGCTGGTGGTGTCGACGAAGCGGTCGCCGCGTGGGAAGAACTAGCCGCCCTCCAGGCCGGTCGACAGTCGACCCGGTGTGTTCCGTCCCCGAACCAAAGTTCTGGTCGCGTTCCGTCGCGGTCTCCGAAACGGGACGCGACCAGAAGGCCACACCGATTGCGGCTGTGGGCTGCAACGTGCTCTTCATGTCACGGGGCTGATCACGGTGCTTCGAGGTCACGACGCGACAGCAACCGGAACTTGGGTGGCCAGCGCTGCGCGACCCGCCGGTCGCTGCCGCTCGGCGCTACTGAAGCGCGCGCGCGTTGAACGCCCAGCCCCTTCGAAGCCTTCGCGACCATGATCAGCGGACGCTTCATCATCCTTCGACGCCGCTAAGTGAACTCCTACGACTGTTCACGATCAGCGGCAATCGATGGCTACCGCCATCGCCGCGCAGACCTGCCGCATGCGTTCGTCGCTGAGCCGACCCATCCGGTCGGTGAGCAGAGCGATGTACACCGTCTGCACGACGTCGAGCTGCACGACGCACCGGCGCACGACGGGGTCTTCTTCGGGATCGAGCACGACTTCGCTCGCCAACCCTCGTTCGTTCGTGCTCGCATACGCGACGAGCGTCCGCCGCAAACGAGGGATCGCAGCGTCGCGACTCAGCACCAGGCACGGTCGACGGCCGGCATCGGGCGACTCGCACCACCACATCTCACCCCTGAGCGGCGTCACGCGGCTCCGATCGGCGTGTCGCTCGGTCCACTGACTGCACGAACGACTCGAGATCGCCCCACTCGTCGGGTGTGTCCAACGGAACGCGGTCGTAGGCCTCGTACGACTTGTCGATCTCGGCGGCTCGGTGCGTGGCGATAAGGGCTGCCAATGCGGCATCGATCATCGTTGCGTCGTTGCCGAGTCCCAGTTCCCGGCCAGCGAGCAGTGTGGCTTCGTCCACCGTCGTACTGATCCGGATCCGAGTCATGCCACAAACGTAGCATTCATCTGCCACCAACCTCATCGCCTCTCCATTTCACCGTCGCCTCCCGTCGATCGTTCGCGGAGCGACGGCGAGGCCCGCGGCGTGCACACCGTCGCGCAGTCGTCGATCCCATGCGACGACGAGCACAAGCGGGTCCTCGAGCGCCAACGCCGACGCAAGGTGTACGGCGTCGGCGCCCGCGAGACGGAAAGATTCCGCGGCAGCGCCAGCCGACTGCTCGACTGCGAGGGTCAGCTCGACCGGCCGCACCGCCGACCAGTACAGCTCCCACTCGGCCTTGGCGGTGGTGTGCCCCGACCGGCTGAGTGTGCCATGTCGCGCAGCGGCAGCGAGCGCCGCCCTCACCTCTGGGTAGCCGAGCCTGCTGGCGCAGGCCGCGGTACACCCGTCCCAGATTTCCGCAACCAGATCGGAACCCTGCTCGTCGACGACCAACTTCACCAGCGCGCTCGAATCGAAGTAGGCAAGCACCGTCGATCAGTTTCGTTGGTCGCTGACGAGGTGCCCGATCGATTCGGTTGCACGGACTCTCGGGCGGCCGGTTGCCGTTGGCCGAACGAGGGTGGTGGGCCGGGCGATCACCCCGCGTTCAGTCAATCGCTCCAACAGCTGGGTCGAGTCGATGGCGACGACCCGGGCCACTGGCAGACCACGATCAGTGACCACGATCTCGTCACCGCCCCGAACGCGATCGAGCCAGCTGCTGAGGTGAGCGCGGAGCTCGGTCACGGCGACATCCATTCCCGCACTGTACAGTTTGCGATCACCTGTTCTGTACAGGTTTCAGCGAGCACCCATGACGCGCTGGAGGTCGGTGCTGCGCGCGATGCAGTCGCCGCCGGCTGCATCGAAGGCCTGGTTGAGCTTGCCCAAAGCCGTTCGGAACGACGTGTTCCAGTCGCTCTCGAACTGGTCGCGGGCCGGGCCGCTCCACGTCGTGCCGGCGAGCGCCGAGGTGACGGTGCTCATCACTTGCTCGATCGACGTGATCTGCTGCTTGAGCGAGCGGCCGAGCGACGCGAGCTGCTCAGGGTTGGCGCCGTACATAATCATGGTGATGTTCCTCTCGCCGGCCCGCGCGTTGCGATGCCGTCACCAACACTGGGCACGGCGGGTTCCCCGGATCGGCAAAATCAGCGCGCGTCGAGCAGCGGCAACAACAGGGCGACGTTGTCGGGCACGAACCGTTCGACAGCCAGCAAGCGGCTCAGTTCGGCACGCGTGACCCACCGCACCTCGGCGATCTCGCCATCGGTGAACGTGAACGGGCCGTCGTGCACCGTGAGGTAACCGCGGCCGATCAGAGCCACGGATTCGTCGATGAAGCGGCCTTCCCCCAGGTGTTCGAGCGTGTCGGCGTGCACGCCCAGCTCCTCGGCCAACTCGCGGGCGGCAGCTGCTTGATACGTCTCGCCTGCCGACACCACCCCGCCGGCAGCGATGTCCCACATGCCGGGCCACACGTCCTTGTCGTCGGCACGGCGGTGCACCAGCAGGCGTCCATCCGTGCTCATCACGGCAATCGACACCGCCCGGTGTTGCAGCCGCTTCGCACGCATCTCGGCGCGTGGCACGGTGGCGACCACGCAATCGTCGTCGTCGACGATGTCGACGAACTCCTGGGCGGGCTCGCCCGCTGGCTGCACCGTTGTCTCCACGTTCACGCGAGTTGCATAGCATGCCGCGCATGGAACTAGGCACCCTGCGCGACGAAGCCCGCGACCTGCTCGACGAGACGGTGACCCTGCGCCGCACGCTGCACCGCTGGCCGGAGCTGGGCAACGACCTGCCGGTCACACGCGAGACCGTACTGGGTGCGCTCGAGGGCCTGCCGCTGCAGCTCACACTGCACGAGACGACGAGCGGGATCGCGGCAGTGCTCGACGGTGGCAAGCCCGGGCCCACCGTGCTGCTGCGCGGCGACATGGACGCACTACCGCTGCACGAGGACACCGACCTCGAGTTCGAGAGTGCCGACCAGGGCAAGATGCACGCCTGTGGCCACGACACGCACACCGCGATGCTGGTGGGCGCGGCCAAGCTGCTCAGCGCCCGCCGCGCCGACATTCCCGGCCGGGTGCTGTTCATGTTCCAGCCCGGCGAGGAGGGTTTCGGTGGCGCCGGCCTGATGCTCGACGAAGGGCTGCTGAACGTGCCGTCGGCGGCCGATGGCAGCGACTCGCCGGTCACCGGTGCCTACGCGCTGCACATCACCAGCAACCTCCCCACCGGCTGGATCGCCAGCAAGGGAGGCAGCATCATGGCCTCGGCGGATCAGATGCTGATCACCGTCGTCGGCCGCGGCGGCCACGCCAGCCAACCGCATGCCGCACTCGACCCGATCCCGATCGCGTGCGAGATCGTGCAGGCGCTACAGACGATGGTCACCCGCACGATCGACGTCTTCGACCCCACCGTCGTCACCGTCGGCCGCATCTCCGCCGGCACCACCAACAACATCATCCCCGAGACGGCCGTCATCGAGGGCACCATCCGTGCCATCAGCGAGCGCACCCGGGCCAAGGTGCGCGACGGCATCCGTCGGGTGGCCGAAGGGGTCACACCGCGCACGACGCGCAGGTGATCATCGAGTTCAAGGACGGCTACCCGGTCACCGTCAACAACCCGGGCTCGGCCGACTTCGCGCTGGAGGTGGCCGGCGAAGTGATCGGCAAGGACTCCACCGTGCGGCTGCCCAACCCGATCATGGGTGCTGAGGACTTCAGCTACGTGCTCAACCGCGTGCCTGGCGCGATGCTGTTCCTGGGCGGCACCGGCCCCGACCGCGACCCGGCCACGGCAGCACCCAACCACTCGAACCGGGTGCTGTTCGACGAGGACGCGATGGTGAACGGCGTGGCCGTGTACAGCGCCATGGCCCTGCGCCACCTGGCAGGCCTGCCCGGCTGACGACCCTCGTGCCCACGGGCGCGAAACTCGGTCAGGTGGTGACGCGGGTGGTGAGGCGCAGGGTGACCAGTTGGAAGGGCTTGAGCGTGAGGGCGACGATGCCGTCACCGACCTCGAAGCCCTGCTGCGGTTCCTCCAGCAGGTTGCAGCGGGCCGCACCGGTGATGCGTGTCGGCATCGCGACCGTGCACGATGTGCGCGCGCCGCACGCCTCGTACAGGCGAACGATCAGGTCGCCGCTGCCGTCATCGGCGCGCTTCACCGCGCTGACCTGCACGCCGGGGTGATCGATGCTGACGATCGGTTCGGTCTCCCCACCGGCGCCGGCCGGCACGATGCGCAGCGGGTTGTTCAACGCCTCCGCCTCGTGCAACACGTCGTAGAGGCCGGGGCCGTGTGGCAGCACGCTGATCGTCACCCGGTGACGCCCGTGGTCCTGCACAGGGTCCGGGTACTTCGCAGCCCGCAACAACGAGACCCGGATGCCGCCGTCGTGCAGGCCGTGCCCGTAGCGACCGTCGTTCAACACGGCTACGCCGAAGCCAGGCTCACTGAGATCGACGTAGCGATGGGCGCACACCTCGAACTTGGCGGCATCCCAGGAGTTGCTCGCGTGCGTGGGGCGCATCACGTGGCCGAACTGGATGTCGCACGCGGCCTCGCGGGTGTGCACGTCGAGCGGCACCATCAGCGACAGCAGCTTCTCGTCCTCCTGCCAGTCGATGTCGAAGACGAGGTCGAGGCGCGGGCTGCCGGCGCGCATGGTGATCCGCTGCACCACCGACGAACGACCGAACGAGCGGCGCACCTCCAGCGTGGCCACGAGCGGGCCGGCATCGATGATCTCCACCGATTGCACACCGCCCAGCGCTGCGCCCCTGCCGCGGGTCCACTCCTCCACGTCCCACGCGTCGTACTCCACCGGATGATCGGGAGCCAGCTCGAGAGTCACCTTGCGACCGACGGGCAGCAGTTCGCGCCCGGCGCGCAGATCGATGATCGATGTGATCGTGCCATCGAGGTCCCAGCTGACCGCCACCGAGGCGTTCGTGAACGAGTGCTCGGTGACGGCGACATGATCCTCCACCTGGCCGGCGGCGACGCCGACGACGCCCAGGCCCGGGGCATCGGCGACGAAGGCGATCGTGCCGTCGTGCAGCACCTGTCGGGGACCGTCACCGGCCGGCGGCGCGCTGGACGCAACCACCTCACAGCGGTCGTTGCCGCTCGCGTTGGCGAGCGACGGCACGTCGCCGGTGATTCGCGACAACGCCTGTGCGATCAGCTCCTCAAGTCGTGCCGCCACGCGGCCGTGCGCGGCCTCCGAATCCTCGTAGACCCAGGTGATCGACGAGCCGGGGATGATGTCGTGGAACTGCTGCAGCAGCACTTCCTTCCACAGCTCCTCCAGCTCGCCGGCGACCTCGGGCGGGACGGAACCACCAGTCGCCCACCACAGCTCGGCCTCGCGCAGCAGGCCCTCGCAGCGACGGTTGCCGACCTTCGTCTTCGCCTGGCTGGTGAGCGTGCCGCGATGCATCTCGAAGTACAGCTCGCCGTTCCACACCGGCACGGGTGCACCAGCAGCGATCTCGGCTTCCACGTGCGCGAAGAACTCGTCGGTGGTACCCGGGACCACGTGCGGCGCACCGTCGAGGTCGGCGAACCGGCGGGCGCGTTCGATCATCTCGCGGGTCGGGCCACCGCCACCGTTGCCGTGGCCATAGGGCATCAGCGACCAATCGCTCCACGCGTGGTCCTTGAAGTTCTGCTCGCTGAACACCAGTTCCTCGCCGATGACAGTTGCGTTGTAGGTGTCCACCGGTGGGAAGTGCGTGAGCACCTGCGAGCCGTCGAGACCCTGCCACTGGAACGTGCTGTGCGGAAATCGGTTCTGCTTGTTCCAGCTCAGCTTCTGGGTGACGAAACGGTCGCAACCGGCGGCGCGGAAGATCTGCGGCAGCGACGCCGGGTAACCGAACACGTCTGGGATCCACACCTCGTCGCATCGTTTGCCGAAGCGCGACTCGAAGTAGCGCTGGCCGTACACCAGCTGGCGCGCCAGGCTCTCGCCGCTGGGCAGGTTCATGTCGGCTTCCACCCACATCGCACCGACCGGCTGCCACTGACCGGTGGCCACGCGCTCGCGGATGCGTTCGAACAGCGGTGGGTACTGGCGCTCCATCCAGTCGTACTGCGCGGCCTGCGAGCACACGAAGCGGTACTCGGGATACGCGTCCATCATGCGGGTCGCGCTCGCGAAGGTGCGAGCGCACTTGCGGACGGTCTCACGGATGGGCCACAGCCACGCCGAGTCGATGTGTGCATGGCCCACCGCGACCACCTGGTGCGCGCCGGCGCGGGCGGGCATTGCAAGCGCGGGTTGCAACAACTGGCGCGCCGCAATGGCGGTGCCGGCAACGTCGTAGAGGTCGAGGGCGTCGAATGCCGCAGCCAGTTCGCGCAGCAGCCGTTGGCGGCGCTTGTCGGCCGCAGGCAGCGCGGCCATCAGGCCGAGCAACACCTCCACATCGAGCAGCAGGTGGAACACGTCGTCGTCGCGCAACGCGAGCGATGCCTGGCGCAGCACGTAGAGCGGCTTGTC
>JANONE010000554.1:0-9130 GCA_031420675.1 Ilumatobacteraceae bacterium
GACCCCACCGTGCCGATCCTGTACGAGGTCGACCGCATCCGCGACGGCAAGAGTTTCACCACCCGTCGAGTGGTGGCCATTCAGCATGGCAGGGCCATCTTCAACCTGCAGACCAGCTTCCACGTCGCCGAGGCGGGCCTCAACTACCAAGTGGCGATGCCCACCGATGTTCCGGCCCCGGACTCGTTGCCCGACTTCAAGTCCCGCATGGCCCCGTACAAAGACCGCCTGGGCGAGTGGTACGACCGACCTCGGCCCATCGACCTGCGCCACATCGACAACGACCCATTCTACCGGCACGGCAAGCCCGCCGACGGCCAGCGGGTGTGGCTGCGCGCCGATGGCCACCTTCCCGACGACCCCACGCTGCACGCCTGCATCGTCACCTACGCAAGCGACATGACTTTGCTCGACACGACTGTGCTGCCCTTCGCCATGTCGTGGGAAACCCCGGGCATGCAGATGGCCAGCCTCGATCACGCGATGTGGTTCCACCGGCCGTTCCGGGCCGACGACTGGCTGCTGTACGACCAGCGACCCATCTCCACCGGCGGCGCCCGCGGTTTGGCCGGCGGCAACATCTTCACGTCCGATGGCACGCTGGCCATCAGCGTCGTCCAAGAAGGCCTTGTGCGGGTGGCCCAGTCGTGAGGCGTTCGAACCTCGCCCTCGTCGGCGCTGCCTTGCTGCTGGCCGCCTGTGCCGGCGATGGCGATGACTCGCAGTCGGTCGTCGGCGGCCCCGACGTCACGTTCACCGCCACAACCAGCACCGCGCCGTCGACCACAGCCACCCCTACGCCCTCCACGACCACCGGGGCCGCGACCACCGGCACTTCCGCCACCACGGCTGCGCCCACCACCACCGTGGCGCTCACGGCCGGCCAAGTGTCGTTCACCCCGTTCGTCAGCAACCTCAGCGGCCCGGTCGACCTGGCCTGGCGCAAGGGCGATGCCACCCTCTACGTCGTGCTGCAGGGCGGCTCCATCGTGCCGGTGCGCGACGGCGTTGCCGGTGAGCCGGTACTGGACATCAGTGACTCGATCGTCAGCGGTGGCGAGCAGGGGTTACTCGGCCTTGCCTTCCACCCCACCGAGCCGCTCGCCTACGTCGACTACACGGACAAGAGCGGTGACACAGTCATCGCCGAGTACGCCGTGGCCGATGACGGCACGTTCGATCCGGCGAGCGCCCGCGAGGTGCTCACCATCGACCAGCCCTACCCCAACCACAACGGTGGCGAGGTCACCTTCGGCCCCGACGGCTACCTGTACATCGGCATGGGTGACGGCGGCGCCGCCAACGACCCGGAGCGACGCGCCCTCAACGTCGGCCAACTGCTGGGCAAGATCTTGCGCATCGACCCCACCGCCGGGAAGGGAGACGGCCAGCCCTATACGGTGCCCGCCGACAATCCGTTCGTCGGCGTCGAGGGCGCCCGGCCCGAGATCTGGTCAATCGGGGTACGCAACCCGTGGCGGTTCAACTTCGACCGCGAAACCGGCGACCTGTGGATCGGCGATGTCGGCCAGGGCGAATGGGAGGAGATCGACCTCGCCCTTGCGTCCGACGGCGCAGGCCGGGGCGTCAACTTCGGATGGAGCGCCTGGGAGGGAACCCACCGGTTCAACAGCGATCAGGCCGCAGCGGGCGTCACGATGCCGATCTTCGAATATCCTCACGGCGCCGCCGGTTGTTCGGTCAGCGGCGGCGACGTGTACCGCGGGACGGCGCTGCCGTCGCTGGTCGGCTGGTATCTCTTCAGCGACTTTTGCAGCGGCATCGTCACCGCCCTGCAGGCCACCGACGGCACGCTCACGGGGCAGGTGGAACTGGGCAAGGTCGCCGGTGTCAGCGCCATCTGCGCCGGCCCCGACGGCGAGTTCTACGTGCTGTCGCTCAACGACAGCGCCGTCTACCGAGTCACCGCCGCGTGATCCGACCGGCCGGCGGTTCAGCCGACGCGCTGGAACTGCACGCTGCGGCGCTCGAGGTCGGTGCCCACCAGCTTCACCCGTAGGTCGTCACCGGGGGTCAGCCCACGGGCGTGCACCTTGGCCACGACGGCCACGTCGCACAGCTGGATGCGGGTGCCATCCTCGTCGTCATCGATCACCACCGCGTCGAACGACTCACCTTCGTGTCCCTGCAGGATGACCGCCTCGGCCAGGTCCAGCACGGCTCGCTCGATGCGGTTGCCCACCGAATCGGCATGCTCCATCGCCACCGGCAGCAGTGCCAGCGCCTCAGCCACGTCGTCGGGTATCGCCCGGCCGTTGGCCACCGCCAGCGCAACCTGCACCACGTAACGGTCGGCGAGACGGCGCAACGGTGCGGTGGCGTGAGCATAAGTGGCAGCCATCGCCGCGTGCCACGGCACGATCCCGGGCTCGAACACCGAATAGTCGGCACCGCCGCCAGCGCGGCGCTCGGCCATCATGAACGCCGCATGCTTCGGATCGTTGGCGTTCAGCGTGCGCGAGAACGCTTCCAGCGACTCGGCGGCGGCCCAATTGATCCCGAATGCGCGAGCTGTGTGGCGGAGCCGGTTGATGGCCCGCTCGTCGGGTTCGGGCATCACCCGGAACAGCCCGGTGCCCGCATGCAGCATCGCCTGCGCGACCGCGAGGTTGGCCGCCAACGACATCGCTGCGTTCTGGTCCTCCGACGGGAGCCGCGGGCGGAACAGGAGTTGATAGCCGCCGGCCACTTGCTCGACCAATTGCTCGGGCGGGGCGATCGTGGCGGCGCCGCGTGCTTGCGCTGCGGCCTGTATGCGGTGAGAGAACTCGTCGAAGTCGGCAGGTAGCTGGGCGGCAGTGACCGATTCGTAGGCCAGCTTGGCGCGGCTGCGAATGACGGCTCGCTCGGCCCCCTCGAGCGCGGCTGCGCCATCAGTGCCGACGCGCACGTGGAACACAACGGCCGGGCGGGGCCCGTCGGGTAGCAGGCTGGCCGCACCTTCGGCCAGCACCGGCGGATACAACCCCGCCTTGCCATCGGGCAGGTAGAGCGTGGCGCCGCGCTTCCAAGCCTCGTCATCCAGCGCGTCGCCGGCCTGCACGAACCACGCCACATCGGCGATCGCATAGTGCAGCAGCAAGTCGTCGCCGCTGCGCTCGATGGTGAACGCCTGGTCGAGGTCGGTGCTCGTCGCTGGATCGAGCGTGATGAACGCCCAGTCGGTGCGATCCACGTGATCCGTTGGCTCGCGGCGGGCGGCGGCCTCGGCGGCAGCGACGACCTCAGGAGGAAAAGCCTCCGAAACGGAGTACTGCTGACGGATGGCCTGGAGGCCGGAGTGGAGGACGTTCGATCGGTCGCGGAGCGCCCGCATCAGCGGCGGGCACCCATGAACATGCCCTTGAGCGCGTCGTAGTGCTCGATGCAGTGACCAGCGCCCATCACGACAGCCTCCAGCGGCATGTTGGACATGCGTACCGGCACTTGTGTTTCCTTCTCGATGCGCTGCGCGAGACCGCGCAACAGGCCGCCACCACCGACGAGGTACATGCCGCGCACCAGGAAATCCTGAGCCAGCTCGGGAGGCGCCTTCGCCAGGCAGCGCACCACCGAGGCGATGATGCTGCTGATCACATCGTCGATCGCGAACCGGATCTCTTCCGGGGTGAGGACGACGGTCTTGGGCAGCCCGGTCATCAGGTCGCGGCCACGAACCTCCGCTTGGCTCTCGTCCTCGGTGACAGAGGCCGAACCGATGGCCACCTTCACTTCCTCGGCCGTGCGTTCGCCGATGGCGATGCCGTGCTCGCGACGCACGTAGGCCTGGATGGAGGCATCGATGTCGAAGCTGCCCACGCGCACGGCCTCTAGAGCGACGATGCCGCCGACGCTGATGACGGCGGTTTCGCTGGTACCGCCACCGATGTCGATCACCATGTTGCCGATCGGTTCGTCGATGGGCAGGTCGGCACCGATGGCTGCGGCCATCGGCTGCTCGATGAGCTGCGCGTCGGCGGCGCCGGCGCGACGGGCGGCGTCGGTGACGGCACGCCGCTCGACCTCTGTGATGGCCGACGGCACGCAGATGACGACCTTCGGGCGAGTGAAGCGGCTGACACCGACGCGCTGCAGCAACAGGCGGATCATTCGCTCGGTGATCTCGAAGTCGGTGATGGCACCACCGCGCAGCGGACGCACGGCCACGATGTAGCCAGGCGTACGGCCGATCATCTGCCATGCCTCGCGGCCGGTGGCGAGCACCTCCCCGGTTTGCCGGTTGAGCGCGATGACCGAGGGCTCGTTGAGCACGATGCCCTTGCCCTTCATGTACACGAGCGTGTTGGCGGTGCCGAGGTCGATGGCGAGGTCGCGGGCCATTTGGTCAGGACCCGTGCTCGTCGGATTCGTCGCGCGGTTCGGGGCGCACACGATCCATCACTTGACGGCGCGCCTCGGGTGAGAGCGCGTCGATGTGCTTGCGAAAGCTGACGACGCCGGGCTCGTGGCGCGGCCCGCCCCTGGAAAGCAACAAACCCACCACGATCACCAGTAGGACCGCGACACCGATGATCACACCGACGATCATGAACGAACCCCGCTGTTCACCGTTGGTACGGCGTCGGGGGCAACCACATCGTGTGCACCAGTGCCCCAATCGGCGCCGCCGGCCCACACTTCATGCTTCCAAATGGGCGCGCTGGCCTTCAGCGCATCGATCGCGAACCGGGCGGCCTCGAAGGCCTCCGGGCGGTGCGGCGCGCTGACGGCGGCGAGTACCGAGCTCTCCATCAGCGCCAGCCGACCGGTGCGATGCAGCAGCGCGACACGGCCCGTCTGCGGCCAGCGGCGACGCAGTTCGGCCTCGATGGACTCGAACGCCGGCACCACCTGCGCGTCGTACGCCTCATAGGTGAGATGGGTGACGTCGGGCCGCAACTCACCCTGCTCGCCGACGGCGTGGTCGCGCACGGTGCCGCTGAACAGCACGACCGCGCCACACTGGGGCTGCAGGCACCATTCGTACACCGCGCCGACGGGCAACACCTGGTCGGTGAGACCCAACCACGAGTTGCCGGTTGCAGGAGATTGCACAACTGGGCATGGTAGCCGTGATCGCGGGCACCGCCACCGAGTGTGCCGATCACAACGGCAGCGCCCACGACGACGGCGACGGCGCCGACCAGAACAGTGAGGCCGCGCGATCCCACTTGCGTCGCGATCGTCACTAACCTCACCGACTTGTGAGCCGGAGTGAGTGGAACGACGACAAGCAGGACGAGCCTGCACCGTTGCCCGCTCATGAACGTGTCTGGCGCCACCCCAGCGAGATGGGCGAGCAGGCGTGGATGCATTCCGAGCCGGCGCTCACCATCGGCCGCGGGCTCGCGGCCGCCACTGGCGCCATCGGCGGGCTGCTGGCGCTGGCCGTGCTCTGGACGATGCTGCCCACGCAAGCCGGGCGTAGCGCCGGGGTAACTGCGCAGTCGACCATCGACAAGCTGACGGAGGCCGGTCTCGTCGCCGGGCGCACCACGGTGGCTGTGACTGCCACCAGCGCGCTCATTACCGCGCCCGCCTCCACCGCGTCGCTCACCACGCGCCCGGTGGCGGTCAATCACGAAACCACCGAGTCGTCCGTCGGCGTCGTCGCACCACGACCGCTGCCCACCTACCAGCTCAGTGAAGGCAGCACGGTCACCCTCGGCGCTGTTGCCGTGGCCGTCAACGGCGGCAGCCTCGTCATCACCACATCGCGGGCCGTCACCGCCAACCTCACCGTCGACCTGCTGCTCCCCGATGGCCGAACGCAGACTGCCCGGGTGCTGTTCGTCGACGATCGCAGCGGTCTCGCCGTCCTCGCACCCGACGCGGTCCAGGTCGTCGAGGCGTTCACGGTCGCCACTTCGATCGTGCCCGGCGATCAGCTGACGTTCCTCGGTGACGTGCCATTCACCATCACCGTCGGCGAGGACAACTTCATCGATGGTGCCTGGGCCGACAACAGCTCCATCCGCGAGGGCACGCCGGTGGTCAACCAGCGCGGCGAACTGGTGGCGCTGTGTACTCATGCCGACGGCGTCGGCCGGCTCGTGCAACTCGCCAACCTGGACGAGTTGCAACAGGCCATCGCCGCATTCACCGGCACCGCCAAGGTGTGGCTGGGCGTTGCGCTCAACGACGATCCGTCCGGCGAACTCAGCATCAGCGCGGTCGAGCCGGCCGGGCCGGCAGCGTCAGCCGGCCTCACCAGTGGCGACGTGATCACCAGCATCGATGGTCTCGCGATCGTCGACCGGCAATCGCTCACCAGCGCGCTAGCGATACGCGAACCCGGCGACGTGGTGTATATCGGCATTCGTCGCGCCGATGGCAGTTCGGTCACGCACGCGGTCACCCTCGCCGCCCCGAGGACAACGCTGTAGGCCGGTTCGTTCAGCGCCGACGGGCACGGGCGCCACGAACACCGCGTAGCACGATGCCGGCCAGCACCACGAGTATGGCGCCGAGCCCGCCGAGCGCGATCTCCTGACGGCGCTTGGGCGACACCATCGTCCACCACTTGGCCTCGGTGCCCTCCACGTACGCCTGCTCATTGGTGACCGTCGGTCGCCAACCGGCGGCCTTCAGGCGATCGTTGGCCACCAGCCACGACCAACGGGTGTAGCTGCGCAGGCCGGGAGGAATCGGGCCGCGCTGAAACCGCCAGCGCAGGTTGGTGACGACTTCGTTCATCCGGGCGGGCAGCTTGACCCGCGGTACTGCACCGGCCAGCGCGCGCACGCGCTCGCCGGGGATCGACCCGTCCGGGGCAACGTTGTACACGCCGTCGAGGCGCTGTTCCACGGCCAGCAGCACCGCGCTGGCCAGGTCGTCGAGATGCAAGAACTGTGCGGGTGGGTCGGCTTCTCCAGGTCGCTGGCCCATGCCGGCCGCGAGTGCGCTGGCAAGGCGGCTGGTGCCGTCGGCTGCCATCGCCACTGCCGGCCGCAAGACGGTGACGGAACGACCGGGTTGCGCTCGTCGCCACTCGTCGACCAGTTGCTCGGCGGCGCCGAGCTGGCGGGCGAAGGGGAACTCGACGTCGGGGCGCAGCAGCGCATCCTCGGTCAGCGGCACCGGATTGTTGGCCCACGCGCCGTACACCATTGCCGACGAAACGAGCACCACATGAGTGACCCACGGGTGATCGTGCAACGCCGACGACAACCCGGCCAGCGCGCTCTCGCGACGGACGGCGCGCGCGTCGGCGTCGGTGGCCGCCAGCCACACCAGCACGTCGCAGTGGTCGGGTTCGACGGCATCGGCACGATCGCTGGCGGCCAACAGCCGCAGCACCCTCGCGCCGAGGCCACCCGTGCCATCGCTCACCCAGACCGGTGTCGCTGCGATCGTGCCGGGTGCTGCGTTCATCGCCGAGGACGCTAGCGGGTCGTCGAGACGGCCGAGCAGAGGCGCTGGAGAGTCCCCGCCCGAAGGCCGTAGGCTGCGCGTATGGCAGACGACTCCACTCCGCCGGAATTCGGTGACAACCCGTTCGCCAACCTCCCCATGTTCGGCGACCTGGCCAAGGCGCTGGCCGGTCAGGGCCCGCTCAACTGGGATGCCGCCCGACAGTTCGCCGGCCTCGCCAGTAACGGAGGTTCCAGTGAACCCAACGTCGACCCGGCCGTGCGCATTGCACTCGCCGATCTGGCACGCATCGTCGAGATGCACGTGCGCGATCTCACCGCCATCGATACCCAGTTCCCCGAGATCACTCCGGTCACCAAGGGTGTTTGGTCGCAGCGCACGCTTGAGGCGTACCGGCCACTGTTCACCGAACTGGCCACCTCGTTGGGGCGGCGGCCGGCAGCCGACGAGGGAGAAGCCGCCGCTGACGCCGATCCGATGATGGCCATGATGGCCAACCTCAGTCAGATGATGGCGCCTTCGATGATGGGCATGGCAGTCGGTTCGATGGTGGGCCGCATGGCCGGCCGAACGTTCGGCCAATACGACCTGCCGATTCCGCGCAGCGCCAACACCTTGCTGGTGGTCCCGTCCACGATCGACCAGTTCGCGCAGGAGTGGAGCCTGCCCATCGACGAGATGCGCCTGTGGGTGCTGGCCCAGGAGATGATCGGCCATACCCTGTTCAGCATCACGCCGTTGCGCGACCAGTTCACGGCGATGGTGCGCCAACATGTCGGCGCCTTCCGCGCCGATCCTTCGGCTGTGGCGGAGAAGCTGTCATCGCTGGACGTCGACGATTCCGACGACCCGATGCAGGCGATGCAGCGGCTGTTGTCGGATCCGGCGTTGCTGTTGGGCGCGGTGCAGTCTCCCGCGCAGGCGCAGCTCGCTCCCCACCTCCACGCGGCCGTGGCGGCCATCGTCGGCTCGGTCGACTACCTCGTCGATGCGGTGGCGGCGCGCGTGATCGGTGGCGACGCGCTCCGCATCGCTGAAGCCGTTCGTCGGCGCCGCCTGGAGACGTCCCCCGACGACCTCTTCGTCGAGCGCCTGTTGGGCCTGCAACTGACCCAGGAGCAAGTGCAGCGGGGCAAGACGTTCACCGCCGGTGTGGCGGATCGCGTCGGTGAAGGCCGACTCACCGAACTGTTCGCCAGGCCCTCCCCGCTGCCCACTCCCGCCGAGCTGGAGGCCCCCGGCCTGTGGATCGCCCGCCTCGAGCTGTAACGCCGGGCGGGCGCGAGCAGCCATACGGAACATGGGGTTTCGGTGTTGTCCAGTAGACGAACACATGTACTATTTAGCACATGAGATGCGTCGCCGCACGCGCAGACCAGATCGGGCTCAGCCCGGCCCAGCTGCTGGTAGCGATCGCGGAACACGAACAACAGGCAGCGCCTCGCGCTTGCTGTCAGCCACGTGGAAGCCCGTGGCGACTGGGCTGCTGATGGTTCGGTGTCGATGCGCGCATGGTTGCGCTGTCCTGACCAAATCGTCGTCACCGGGATGTTCCGGTCACACATTGAACTCGCCCTCGAAGATGGAGACGAAACGCGACCAGATCCTGCTGCGAGACGGATCGCGACCAGAACCTGCTAGTTGCTGGCGGCGGGAGCAGCGCGATCGTGGGCGCATGTCCAACCGCGACGCCAGTAGCTGGCAGCGCCGCGGCCGATTCCTCAACAAGTTCGCCACCATCGCCCAGGCTGCTGTC
>JANONE010000555.1:0-1976 GCA_031420675.1 Ilumatobacteraceae bacterium
CGACCGACGCTGCGCGTCCCAATGGTCGTACGAGCCATGGTTCGAATGCCTCCAAAACCGGGAGTAACGCCGGGGAGTAGCGCACCCGAAAACGGGAGCAACCGGGAGTAACCCTCTACGACGTCCGTGGACGCCAGCGCAATGAAAGACCTGCTCAGAGCACCTAAGTTTGTACGTCGGGGAACTTCAGCGGACGTCCAGAAGCATCCTTGGCGGAACGGGAGGGATTCGAACCCCCGGGGCTTGCACCCTCACGCTTTCAAGGCGTGCGCATTTGTCCACTCTGCCACCGTTCCGGGCTCGAATCTACCGTCCTGCAGCCGACCCGTCGCCGGTTTACGCCGCAGGCAGCATGTCGGTGAACCAGCGATGCATACCCCGCGCGTGATGACCGGGCACCAGCACCAAGTAGTTGCCCGGTGGCTGGTCGAGCAGTTCACCCACCGCTGCCGGGTCTACCGCCACGTCGACCTGGGTGCGGCAGCGGCCGTCGCGTGGGGTCGTCGGCAACGCCTCACCGTCGAAACACCACAGGCGCTCGAGGCCCTGCCCGCCCAGTCGGAGAAGCGTCACGGGGCCAGGTGGCATCTCGCCCGCGATACCGACGCCCACGCCGCTCTCGAAGTGGGTGTGCAACGCGTAGCCGCCCACCATCGACAGTGGCACCGTGCAGTGAGCGAGCTCGATGTGCCCGGTGTCGCGATCGGCCACTACTGGGTTCGCCATCCAGCCCATCTGGCCGGTGAACAGCTTCGCCCACAGCAAGCCGACTGTGCTGGCCAAATCGCCCTCGCAGGCGGCGACGACGCCGCAGTCGTTCATCGCCGACAACGCCACGCAGCCCGACGTGTACGCCTCGGTGATCAAGTCGCTGCATCGAACCGCGATCGCGTTCAATTGCAGATCCGTGACCACCTCTCTCAGCACCGGCTCGAACCGCGCCGCGGTCTCCACCTCGGCTGGGTGTGGTTCACCCGGATGACGTCTCGCTCCGACGTAGATGGGTGTTGCCAATGGTGCATCGATGTTCTCCGCGAACCGATCCAGCGCGCGTGGCAGGTCGGCGTCGACGAGCGTGAGCCCCCAACGGCGACCGACCTCTGCGCGGTCGGGGGCCGACGCCACCAACCGATCACTCGGCGCTCCGAGCAACCCCACCCGCGCGCGATGCAACTGGTGCCAAACCTTCAGGTCGTGGATCGCTTCGTCCAGCTCTCGATTGCGCAGATCGCCGTTGACCATCACGATGCGACCGCAAGCACCGTCGCGCTGCAGCCTCGCCAGCGCTTCCAGCGCGGCAGGCAACGAGTTGTGTCCCGAATGGGTGGCCAACAGGAGCGGCTCGCCGGGGAGGAACTGCTGACGAGCGGTCCACGCGGCCAGCACGGCCTTGTCCGTCGCGTCCGTGAGCACGAGCACCGCCATCGGCAGCGCAGTGTTTGCCGCCTCGACCGAAGCGACCAGCCGGGCATCGACCCGAGCGAACGCCGGCTGTAGCCGCGCGATCAGGGATGCGATGGCGTCAGGGCCGCGAAGTCCCGAGGAAACGGGGACGACATCGCAACTGACCATGACTTCATTCAGGCGGCGCAACCAGCGATGCGACAGGGGCGAGGGTCATCACCAACTGGGGTACTTCGCGAGTGGTCGAACGCTGTCCGTGGTGGGGAGAACGAGCAAGGAATCAGGTGAGGGACTCAGGGGACCCAGACCTGCTCGAACTTCACGATCTGGCCACCCTGCACCGTCATCCTCCAGGGGAACGATGCGAAGCTGTAGCCGGCCGGGGCTGGGTCGCTGGGGCTGGAGGCCCGCACCGAACGCAGCTCGTCAGGGGTGATCCAATAGCTTTTCTGCGTGCTCGAATCCGCCACGGTGAGGTGGACGTCGTTCGTGAACGGCAGGTTGTCGAGCTCGCGGCTCGGGTCGTTGGGCACGTAGATGTCGTTCAGGCACTCATCGCCGGCGGCGGCGGC
>JANONE010000556.1:0-5479 GCA_031420675.1 Ilumatobacteraceae bacterium
TGCCGCGAGTTCGGTGCAGACGGCATGGAGATCGTTGGCGATATCGACGTTCATTGCATTGGCCGACTCGGGACGGTTGAGCCAGACATTGGCGACGGACGATTCGACGTGCGGCCAGGCGGCGAGAGAACGAGGGCTGCGAGCCCACTCGTCGACGTCGAAACTTCCCACCGTTGTGTCCAGCTGAGTCAGTTGTTCGAACACCGGCTGCGTGAGCGCGAGAATCTGCCGGCCGGCGCCTGTCAGCAATTTGCGGATCGAGTCGGGATCGGGGGTCTGCGGCATCAGCTGTCCCACCCGTTCGCGCGTAGCTGTGCTGCCCGAGCAGCGACGAGGTCGACGGCCTTGGCGGCCAGTGTGCCGGCCCCTTCGGCGTCGGCCGCCTTGACCGCGTCGGTCACGCCACCGAGAACAACCGACACCGCGCTCCGAACGGCCGCATCGGCGTAGACGAGGGTGAGAACGGGCGAGTACTCGACCTGCAGGCTGATGGAGTTCGAGCTCAGTCGGACCGACTGTGAAGCGGCTGCGAGCTCGATGAAGAAACGGCTGTCGGACCGCCTCGCCTCCACTTCATCATGGGCAGCAGCAAGGTTCCCGCTCCCTCTATCGAGGAGCAGGATGTCCTGGCTGGAGGCGCGTCGGGCCGCGAGACGCGCGGACTCGGTCCCGATCGCGCGGCGCCAGTCGGCGAGGTCCCTCAGATCAAGGCTGGACAACATCCTCGCCTGCTCGATGGCGACCCGACGTTGGCCCGGGAGGGGGGCGCTCACGACGGTGCCCCCGCTGCGGCCGCGGCACGTGGTGACCAGGCCGAGTTGTCGCAACTGGGTCAGGGCCTCTCGCAGAGTGACGGGGGAAACATTGAACTGGGCGGCAAGCTCCGTTTCCGACGGCAACTGCTCGTTCTCCGCGAGAACGCCCAGCGCGATGGCCGTTCGCAACCGTTCGGCCACGAGGTCGGCCCGACCACGACCGTGTAGCGGCGCGAACAGCACGCGACGCGTCAGCGTCGACAGCAAGTCTGCATTCACGCGCACCTCGATTCAGCCGACGAAGGACCATCGCGTTCCAGAAGCCCGGAACGCAGTTGAGGTTACCCCCTTTACATCTAAACAAACAGTGCTGTATGTTTTAGGATCGTTCATCGTCAGGGGCTCATCAATGACAACTCAGGTCAACTACGCATCGTCGTCATTGGGCGACGACGAACTCGAGCGCCGATTCGAAGAGGCGCTCCTCGCGGTCAGGGCGACGACGAGCCCTGTCGAGCCACAGCTCATCGGTGAGCGCGAAATCTACGAAGGACGGATCGTCGAAAGGTTCGACCCGTGTGCCCCGAGTGCGCGCGTGGCGGCCGCCCACGAGGCGACCGCCGAGCACGTCGCGGCGGCGGTCGCGGCGGCACGCGCACAGACGAAGTCGTGGCGCAACACGCCCTACGCCGAACGCATCGCGCGCCTGCGCGCGGCCCGGGTCGTCGCCGCTGATCGCATCGTCGAGATGGCAGCGATCGTCTCGGCGGAGACCGGCAAAACCCGCCTCGAGGCAGTCGGCGAGGCGCAAGAAGTGTTGGACATGATCGAGCACTACTGCGGACTGATGGAGGACAACAACGGCTACTGCGCGCCGCTGAAGTCGACCGCTTCGGAGACCAACGTCGACGTGCTGGTGCCCTGGGGTGCATTCGCCGTCATCGCCCCGTACAACTTTCCCGTCGCCCTCGCGGTCGGCATGATGGTCGGCGCACTGGTCACCGGCAACACCGTCGTGCTCAAGCCGTCGGACAAGACGCCGCGCTCGACGGCCACCGTCGCGGGCATCCTGCGCGACGAGCTCCCCGCAGGCGTCCTGAACGTCGTACACGGAGGGGCTGAGGTGGGGCGTGCCCTCGCGGCCAGCGAGGTGGACGGCATCGCCTTCACCGGTTCGGCGAAGGTCGGCTGGGAGCTGGTCAACTCGACGGCTCCATCCGGTCTGCCGCGGCCCGTGCTCGCCGAAATGGGGGGTCAGAACCCAGCGATCGTCGCGCGCAGTGCCGATCTGGACGCGGCAACGAGCGGCATCGTGCGCTCCGCATTCGGGCTATCGGGCCAGAAGTGCAGTGCATGTCGTCGAGTGGTGGTCGATGAGGCTGTGGCCGATGAGCTGATCGAGCGCATCGCAGCGTCTGCCGAGCGGCTGGTCGTGGGAGACCCGCTCGATCGCTCGAGCAACTTGGGCCCCGTCATCGACGATGTGATTGCCAAGCGAATCGACGAGGCACTGGAGATCGCTCGGTCGGAAGGACGAGTTGTCACGGGCGGCCGCATCGCCGGTCGACAAGGCAACTTCTTCGCCCCCATCGTCGTGGCGGACCTACCGCTCGGACATCGCCTCACACGTGAAGAACTGTTCGCGCCGTTCCTGACGATCACGCGCGTGGCGACCTTCGCCGACGCGATGGACGAGGCCAATGCGGTGGCGTACGGGCTTTCGGCAGGTGTCTTCAGCGCGGACGAGAACGAGCTGGCGACGTTCGTCGACGAGATCCAGGCTGGTGTCATCTACGTCAATCGAGCCGCTGGCGCGACGACTGGCGCCTGGCCCGGCGTGCAGTCGTTCTGCGGCTGGAAACTCAGCGGCTCGTCGGGCAAGGGGGGCCTGGGCAACTGGTACCTGCCCGGTTTCATGAGGGAGCAGAGCCGCACGATCATGGGCCAACCATGAGCCCGTCACAGGACGCCGTCTCGAGATACCAGGAGCACGAGCTCGCCCGCCGTGCCCGCGCGGTGATGACCTCGGGCAACACACGAACGACTGTCTTCGTCCCCCCCACTCCTCCATACGCGCGGTCCGGACTCGGAGCCATGATCGAGGACGAGCTCGGTCATCACGTCATCGATTGCAACAACAACTACACGGCACTCATCCACGGCCACGGCTTCGGTCCGATCCAGGAGGCCGTGGCCAAGATTCTCACGACGGGGACCGCCTTCGGCCTGCCGACGGCTACCGAGGTGAATCTCGCCGAGCACCTGCATTCGCGGACGGGCCTGAACAGATGGCGCTTCTCCAACTCGGGCACAGAAGCGGTGATGACCGCCGTCCGGGGGGCTCGCGCCTTTACCGGGCGGGACAAGATCGTCCGTTTCGCCGGGAGCTACCACGGCACGTCCGACGCCGTGGTCGACGTCACCGCGCCTGGCATCCCCGCCGGCGTTGCGGCGCATAGCGTCGTGGTGCCCCAGGGCGACGCGGAGGCGTTCGACGCGGCGATGAAGCGATCCGGCGGCGAGGTCGCAGCGGTCATCATCGACCTGCTGCCGAATCAGGCCGGCCTCGTTCCCGCTGATCGCGCGTTCGTCGATCATGTGCGCGAATCCACCCGCCGCACCGGTTCGTTGCTGATCGTCGACGAGATCATCACGTTCCGGCTGGCTGTGGGCGGCCTGCACACCGAGTACGCGGTGGAACCCGACCTGGTGACGCTCGGCAAGATCATCGGCGGTGGATTCCCCGTCGGCGCTGTCGGCGGCACCGAGGAGGTCATGGCTGTTTTCGACCCGCTGCGTTCGGTGCACGTGGGCTGGGGCGGGACCTTCAGCGCCAATCCTGTCTCGATGACGGCCGGCCTCGTGGCGCTCGAGTACTTCGACGCCGCTGGCGTCGACCGCCTGAACGAGATGGGGAAGATGCTCCGTCGGCTCCTGCGGGCCGAAGGTGTCGCGGTCAGCGGGTTCGGCTCCTTGTCGCGGATAAGGGAGGACCTCGACCTGAAGCGACTGTGGTGGGATCTCTACCTCGCCGGGGTGCTCGCCGGTACCAACGGGCTGCTCGCACTCAGCACCCCGATGACCGACGACGACGTCCGTCGCATCGCCACCACCGTCACGACCGTCATCTCCGCGGCGAGGGCAAAGGAAGCCACCTGATGCCGCTACAGCTGCCACTCGGAAAGCGTCTGGCCGTGTCCATCGGTGCGGATTTCGACGCCCACTGCCTGTGGATGGGGAGCTTCGGGCTCAGCTCACCGAGCTACCTCTCCCGAGGCGAGTTCGGCGCCGAAGTCGGGGTGCCCCGATTGATCGAACTGTTCGCACGGCACGACTTGCGGACAACATGGTGCACCCCGTCGCACACGCTTCAGACCTTTCCTCGGCAATGCGCGCAAATCATTGAAGCTGGTCACGAGATGGCCGCCCACGGTTGCTATCACGAACAAATACCCAACCTTGACGCGGCTGAGGAACGAAGGCTGATGGCGCTGCAGATCAGCGAGCACGAGCGAATAGTCGGCAAGCGCCCTACCGGGTACCGCTCGCCCTCTTGGGACTTCTCTGATGCGACGCTGGGTTTGCTGGAAGAGTTCGGCTTCGTCTGGGACTCGTCATTGATGGGGCGCGATTTCCAGCCGTATCGACCGCGGCCGGTCGTCACGGTCGATCGGGAGCACGGCAACGAGTTCGGCCCGCCGAGCCCAGTGATCGAGATCCCGGTCTCCTGGTTCCTCGATGATTTCCCTGCCTTGGAAAATCTGCCGCGGGGCAGCCAAATGGGTTCCACTGAGACGCTGTTCGCCCGCTGGAAGGACCACTTCGACTTCGCTTACGAGCGCGTGCCGGGAGGCGTGTTCACCTTGACCGTGCACCCGCAGACCATCGGCAGGGCGCACGCTTTCTTGATGTTCGAGCGATTTCTCGACTACGTCTTCGATCATGAGGGAGTGTGGGCGACGACGCTGAGCGAAATAGCAGGAGCGTGGCGAGACGCTGACCCGTCGTGACCGACGAGCCGGCGGATCATCACCGCACGCCTGCGCGATCGCATCGAGGTTGTCGAGGAACCTCCGAGCCATCTCGTCTGACGAGAGCGATTGGCTTGTGAGGCAGAAGCACTGAACCGAATGTCGAAGGACAGCGCTTCGCTCCGCCGGGTTGTACCGGATCCTCGTGTCTTTCATGAAAGTAGGACACGTCGACCTCGTCACGTGGTGATCACCGCCTACGTCGCCGACTAGGCCGACGATGACCTCGACCGTCAGCATGGCTCGCCGATTGTTTTGCCCGCCACGACAACAGCGACTGGGGCGACCTCGACCAGGACAATCAAGCGACGAACCAACACGCGCTCCGCAGGCTGAAAGGCCGCCACCACCATCCTGTGTCCCAGCGACTACTGATCATCCCCGAGCGAGAACCGCGCTGCCCCAGCCCGCTCAGGGCTGGGGCATCCTCGCGTCTGCCAGGCGTGCCAATCCTCCCGCCGAGCCCTGCTCACTCTCGATCGTGGTGCCCGAGGGGCGGATTTCTTGCACAAACGATCAGCGAGAGGTGGACTTCACCGTCCCGATCGGAAGCGATCTCTCTGTCACGGTCTCGCACACCTTCAGCGAACGGCGAGCGTTCGCACCCGCGCAACTCGAGGGTCGTCGCCGAGCAAGCCACTGAGTCGTTCAGCAACAAGCTGGAGATCGACGGCGTTGCTCTCGATCATCGCT
>JANONE010000557.1:0-2191 GCA_031420675.1 Ilumatobacteraceae bacterium
GAGGACCACCATCTCATGAGCCACACCACCACCGCCGATACCGGCACGGCCGCCTCCCCGCCGACCAAATTGGGGAAGCCGGCCGGATACTTCCGCTGCGCCCTCCGATTGGGGCGAACGCGCTTGGGCTTGCTGCTCGTCACCGTCATCGTCGGCATCGCCCTGCTCGGGCCCTACTTCGCACCGTTCAGCTCCGGCGAGGCGGTCGGCGGTGGGAGGCCCGCGCAGCGCCACGTTGCGGGCACCCTGTTCGGCAGCGACAAGCTGGGCCAGGACGTGTGGTCGCGGTTCCTGCTCGGGGGTCGCGAGATCCTCCTCATGGCCTTCATTGCGACGGCGGCGGCCCTCTTCATCGGAGCACTCGTCGGCATGCTCGCCGGCTACAGCAAGGGCACCGTCGACACGGTGCTGATGCGCTCGATGGACATCGTCATCGCCTTCCCGTCGTTGTTGCTCGTGCTCGTGGTGTTCAGCACGTTCGAACGCTCGAACTGGCTGATCGTGGTGGTGGTGGCCTTCACCACCGTGCCACGCATCGCGCGAGTCATCCGCGGTGCCGTCACACCCGTGGTCGAACGCGACTTCATCGGTGCCGCCGAGGCCTTGGGTGAGTCGAAGGTGCACATTCTGCGCAAGGAGTTGTTGCCCAACGTGGCAGCGCCGCTGCTGGTGGAAGCCAGTTTGCGCATTGCATACTCCATCGCTCTCATCGGAGCACTGGCCTTCCTCGGCATCACCGCCAAGCTCAACGCACCGAACTGGGGCGCGATGATCAACGAGAATCGCAACAGCATCTCGACGCAGCCGTGGCCGGTCGTGCTGCCGGCGCTGGCGATCGCTGTGCTCACCATCGGTGCCGGCTTGATCGCCGACGGCCTCTCCAGAGCCACCGCCGGCATCGACCGGGGGAGGGCCGAGGCGTGAGCGCGGTTCGTATCGAGGGCCTGCGCATCGATGTCGCCGACGATGGCAACGACATCGTCGACGAAATCAACCTGCAGATCGCCGCCGGCGAAGTGCTGGGTCTCGTGGGCGAATCCGGGTCGGGCAAGACCACCGTCGGCCTCGCCGTGCTCGGCCACGGCCGCAAGGGCGTCAAGATCGCCGCCGGCCGCATCACCATCGGCCACACGTCGATCCTCGAACTCGACGAGAAGGCGCTACGCAACGTTCGCGGCAGCGTGGTCACCTATGTGCCGCAAGACCCGGCCACTGCACTGAACCCCGCCCTGCGGATCGGGAAGCAGCTGATCGAGGTGCTCGAGCAGCACGACTTCGGTGGCAGTAGCGCCGCCCGCAAGGAGCGTCTGCAGCAGGTCATGAACGAGGTGCTGTTGCCCTCCACGCCGCAGTTCCTGCGGCGCTACCCGCACCAGTTGTCCGGGGGCCAACAGCAGCGCGTCGGCCTGGCGATGGCCTTCGCCTGCCGGCCGGCCGTGATCGTGCTCGACGAACCCACCACCGGCCTCGACGTCAGTACCCAATCGCACGTGCTCGAGACCGTCCGCGACTTGTGTCGAACGCACGGGGTAGCCGCGCTCTACGTAACCCACGACCTCGCCGTGGTGGCCAACCTCGCCGACCGCGTCGCCATCATGTATGCCGGCCGCATCGTCGAGCAGGGCGCGACGGAGGAACTGTTCCAGAACCCCGCCCACCCTTACGGTCGCCACCTGATCGCGGCCGCGCCCGAGATCGACAGCGACGACGAGATCATCGGCCTCGCCGGCCGTGCGCCCGCCCCCGGCAAGCGACCGGTGGGCTGCTCGTTCGCCCTCCGATGCCAGTTGGCCACCGACGAGTGCAGGGCGTCGTTCCCCGCCGATGTAGAGGTGGCTCCTGGCCACATGGCTCGGTGCTTCCACGCATGGCAGGTGCCACCGGCCATCGAGCAGATCGCCAAGAACCCCACCACCGCGCACAGCGGCGACGCGGTGTTGTCGGTGAGCAACCTCGAATGCTTCTACGGCAAGGTGCACATCGTGCACGACGTGAGCTTCGAGGTGCGTCCGGGCGAGTGCGTCGCGATCGTGGGTGAGTCGGGTTCCGGCAAGACCACCATCAGCCGCGCGATCGGTGGCCTGCACCGGGATTGGACGGGCGACATCAGGCTCAATGGCACGCCGCTGCAGCACGCCGCTCGCGAACGCAGCACGGCCGACCGGCTTCGTATCCTGGCGCCGTTCGACGG
>JANONE010000558.1:0-8219 GCA_031420675.1 Ilumatobacteraceae bacterium
GGCGGCTTGGAGGCCTTGGTCGATCTTCTCCGCCGCGTGGATGGTGAACAGGCGGGCGGTCTGGATGTCGATGTAGCTGTCGGCGATGGCGCCCTGGGTGAACTGCTTGTCGGCCAGCAGCCCGCCGTGCACCTCACGCGTAGCGGCGCGCTGCACCATCATGTCGAAGGCACGCCACATCTGGCCGATGCTGTTCATGCAGTGGAAGATGCGCCCGGCGCCGAGGCGATCCTGCGCGGCCTGGTGGCCCTCGCCAACCCGGCCGAGCGCGTTGGTGACCGGCACCCGCACGTCTTGGTACTTGACCTCGCAGTGGTCGCTCTCCTTGCGGCCCCACACCCCGATGCCGCGCACGATGTTCACGCCTTTCGTCGCCGCCGGCACGATGATCTGCACCATCGGGCCGCTGCGTGGGTCGGTGGAGTCCTTGTCCTGCACGCGACACATGACGATGAAGAAGTCGGCGTCGATGCCGTTCGACGTGAACCACTTGTGACCGTTGATGACGAAGTGGTCGCCGTCGATCACTGCTGCGGTGGTGAGCGACCGTGGGTCGCTGCCCGCGTTGTGGGGCTCGGTCATGGAGAAGCCGGATTCCATGGTGCCGTCGATGAGCGGCAGCAGCCAGTCCTGCTTCTGCTGTTCGGTGCCGTACTTGACCAGGATCGACTGGTTGCCCGAGTTCGGTGCGACCACACCGAACAAAGAGGCGGCGCCGATGGCATACGCGAGCACCTCGTTCATGTATGCGTGGGAGAGGAAGTCGAGGCCCATGCCGCCGTACTCCTTGGGCAGGTGCGGCGCCCAGAGGCCGGCCTTCTTCACCTTCTCCTTGATCTCCGCGCGCAGCTCGAGCACAGCGGTGCGTTCGTTGAACGACTCGCCCTCGCGGCGCTCGGCCCACAGCCGGCCCTCGTTGGGGATGATGTCGGTGTTGACGATCTCTGCCGTGCGCAGGCGGATGTCGTTGATCCGCGCGTCGAGTGTGGGAACGGGCTTGCAGTTCATGGCCATGGGCCGCACCGTAAGCCAGTGACCCCCTCGGACGTAGGGTCGAACGGCCCCAGAAGCAGACCGACCGACCGCGGTGTTCAGAGCGCGTCGAGCGCAGCGGCGATTGCGGTCGCGAAGCGGAATGCCCCCGACGAGTACACGGGGCACGGCTTCAGGTTCGGGCCTGGGCAGAAGTGAACACCGTCGTCGCTGCGTATGACGTTGCTCCCGTCGGGGCCGCATTCGGCTTCGCCCGGGAGGCACGGAAGCTGCATCACGTACTGTCCGCCCGCATCCTCCACCGCCGCACCGGCATCGACGAACGAGGCGCCGCCGGCGGCGACAAGATCCGTGTACACCTGGTTGATGCCGGTCACCTCCAGGGCATCATCCCCGCCGCCGTTGCGCGCTGGTTGGCCGACCAGCAGCGCATGCGCGCCGGCCTGCTGCACCTGCGCGACCAAGGCGCCGATGTCGGCACGGTACTTGTCGACCAACGCTTGGCCGTGCAAGAAACCACCAGCACCATCGGACATGCAAGCGGTCAACGAATTGCCGGTGAAGGAGATCACTACCACGCTGGCGGCGGGCGCCTGCAGGTCCTCGCCCACCCAATCGCAGGGGGCGGTGCCACCGAAGAACTGCGGCACGAAAGTCCTCGCACCGAGCAGCGGCTGCAGGTAGGGCGCGACCTGTTCGGCCAGCGAGTCACCGAGGAACACGACGGTGGAGGTGGCGGTTGCGACGCTGGTCGACGACGCCTGCCCGTCGATCAGTGAACACGATGCCAGCCCGAGCCCCAGGCACGCAAGTGGCACCATCACCAGCGAGTGCGCCCGTCCTCGCAACACAGGAAGGGAGAACTGTGGCACACGCAGAATGTACCGGCGAGATACCAGGCAAGGAAGACTTGCCGGGTGGACACTGCGCAAACACCCGCGACAGGCGTGGCACGGGTGCTCGCCTGCCCACATTGCGCCCTCCCGCTGCACCTGTCGGCCGACGGTGCGACATGCGACAACGGGCACTCGTTCGACCGGGCCCGCGGTGGCTACCTGAACCTGATGGTCGCCGGGCGACTCAGCGCGGCGACGACACCCGGCGACACGCCCGATGCGCTGCTGGCCCGCAGGCGGTTCCTCGCCGGCGGACATTACGCGCCGATCGCTGCCGCGTTGGCGGAGGCCGTCGCTGCGCCCGCAGGGCCGGTGTTGGACGTCGGCTGCGGCGAGGGCTACTACCTCTCGCAGCTACTCGTCCCCGATCACGGGCGTGCGCAGCTTTTCGGACTGGATGTGGCGAAGAGCGCCGTGCAGATGGCGGCGCGCTTGCTGCCCCACGCGCAGTTCGTCGTCGCTTCCGCCTATCGCCTTCCCGTACTCGATGGTTCGGTGGCTGCGCTTGTGTCGGTGTTCGCGCCGCACCCATTCGACGAGTTCGAGCGGGTGCTGCGGCCCGGCGGGCGATGGGTGACGATCACCCCCGGCCCAGCGCACCTGGAGGAGATGCGACCGCCCTTGCAGGGAGACTCGCAGCGCAAGGCTCGCGAGCGTCAACAGCGCCGCGCCGAACCGCCGGTGGAAGCTCACCAGGCAACACGCGTGCGGTTCCAGCTCGAATTGACCGCTGACGCGTTGCGCGACCTGTTCCATATGACGCCGATCCGCTGGCAGACAGGTGCGCAGGTGCACGCCGAGGAGGGTCGCACGGTCAGTGTGGATGTGTGGGTGTCGACCTGGATGCGGTCGTCTACGCGTGGATGATCGCGCCGTGGACATCGACGGGAAACAGGTCAACGGGCGGGGGATCGATGGGCGCGACATCGAGGATCTGTTGCCAGAGCTTGCGCTCGACGCCACCAATATCGGACCCGTCGGTGCCGGCTCGTGGTCGACCGGGTTCGGATTCACCACCGGCGCCGGCGACTTCGTGCTCATCGCTACCGATCGGTCGACCTCCCGATAACCGAGCACCAGCACGCCCTGGGCACCGCACGACGGGCATTCGGTGGCGACCACGGCCACCATGTCGTCGGGGTCGGACGCACCCTCCAGCCGGCGCAGGCTGTTGATCGTGAACCGGCTGGCGGCGATGCTTGAAGCGCAACTGCTGCAGGCGATGGTCGCGTTCTCCAGCGGCGAGAACTCGGCCGCGAAGCCGCTGTCGGCGTAGCCGGCGAGCACCTCGGTCAAGGTGGTGTTGTCCGACGGGTCTTGCGTGATGCTGTCTTCCGCCATGCTTCGGTCCGTTTCCGGATTGGCGCTGCGATCCTGCTCTGCCATGTGGACGTGATGCCCGGAAACGGTCGGAGGTAACCGGTTTGTTTGCGCAAGGGCTGGGCGGGGTAGTGCGTGGGCGGCAACCGCCTACGGGCGCCACCTCGACGAAGGAGCTCCCCGTGAGTGACAAGGTTCCGAATGCCAGGGTTTCGACCACGGCCAGGCGACCGAAGCAGGACCGGAACGCGACGACCCGTGGCGCCGGCGGGGAACTGCACCAGCGTGCCTCCGAGCCACTGACGACGAACCATGGCGTGCCCTTGTCGGACAACCAGAACTCGCTACGTTCCGGCGATCGAGGCCCGACGCTGCTGGAGGACTTCGCCCTGCGCGAGAAGATCTTCCACTTCGACCACGAGCGCATCCCCGAGCGCATCGTTCACGCCCGCGGATCGGCGGCGCACGGATACTTCGAGTGCACCGCTCCCATCCCTCAGCTCACCAGCGCATCGCTGTTCCAGAAGAAGGGGCACCGGGTGCCGGTGTTCGCCCGCTTCTCCACGGTGGCGGGCGGGGCCGGGTCGGTGGACACCCCACGCGACGTTCGCGGTTTCGCGGTGAAGCTCTACACGGAGGAGGGCAACTGGGACCTCGTCGGCAACAACATCCCGGTGTTCTTCATCCAGGACGCGATCAAGTTCCCCGACCTGATCCACTCGGTGAAGATGGAGGCCGACCGGGGCTTCCCGCAGGCCGCCTCGGCACACGACACGTTCTGGGACTTCGTGTCGTTGATGCCCGAGTCGACGCACATGATCATGTGGGCGATGTCGGATCGCACCATCCCGCGTTCGCTGCGGATGATGGAGGGCTTCGGCGTGCACACCTTCCGCTTCGTCAATGCGAAGGGTGAGTCGACGTTCGTCAAGTTCCACTGGCGGCCGCGCTTGGGGCTGCAGTCGACGTTGTGGGACGAAGCGGTCAAGATCGCCGGCGCCGACCCCGACTTCCACCGCCGCGACCTCTTCGAAGCGATCGATTCCGGTGCCTTCCCGGAGTGGGACCTGGCCGTACAGGTCTTCGACCAGCGGCTGGCCGACAGCCTCCCGTATGACGTGCTGGACGCGACCAAGCTCATCCCCGAGGAAGTCGTGCCGCTGAAGGTCGTCGGTCGCATGGTGCTGAACCGGAATCCGGACAACTTCTTCGCCGAGACCGAGCAGGTCGCCTTCATGCCCAGCAACGTCGTGCGCGGAATCGAATTCAGCAACGACCCGTTGCTACAGGGCAGGTTGTTCAGCTACCTCGACACCCAGAAGTCGCGGCTCGGCACGACCAACTTCCACCTGCTGCCGATCAACGCCCCCAAGTGCCCTTTCGCGAACTTCCAGCGCGACGGGATGATGCAGATGACGGTGCCTACCGGTCGCGCCAACTACGAGCCGAACAGCCTGGACGTTGCCGGCGAGGAAGGTGGGCCACGTGAACAGGTCGACGGATTCGTCACCTACCCGGGTGCCACCGACGAACAGTTGGGGACCGACCTCGGGAAGGTGCGGCAACGGGCGGCATCGTTCGCCGACCACTACAGCCAGGCACGGCTGTTCTACCGCAGCCAGACCGCGATCGAGCAGGCCCACATCGCCTCTGCGCTCGTCTTCGAATTGTCCAAGGTGACCCTCGACCATGTGCGCACGCGCGTACTCGCCAATCTCCGCAACGTCGACGGCGATCTCGCCGGGCGCGTGGCTGCCGGCCTCGGCATGGCGCTGCCACCGGCGAGCCCGGCCGCAGCCGAGCCGATCGATCTCGCGCTGTCGCCGGCACTGTCGATTGTGCTCCGCGCCAAGCGCACGCTGGAGGGGCGAAAGGTCGGCATCCTGTTCGCCGCCGGTTCCCCGAAGGCGGAGGTCACTGGCCTGCGGTCGCGGATCGAATCGGCCGGAGGCACCGCCGTTCTGATTGCTCCGCAGCTGGTGGGTGTGCCGTGCAAGGGTGGCAAGCTCGACGCCGACGGCCAATTGGCGGGCACCCCTTCAGTGACGGTCGATGCCATCGCGGTGGTGCTCACGGAGACTGCTGCGCAGCAGCTCTGCGCCGACGGCGCAGCCGTGCAGTTCGTGATGGATGCATTCGGTCACCTGAAGGCCATCGGGCACACGGCTGGAGCGGTGGCACTGCTGGAGAAGGCCGGTGTCGTTACCGAGGGTGTCGACGACGACGGGGTGACTGGCATCGGTTCCGACTTCATCGCCGCCGCGTGCCGCCGCTTCTACGATCGGGAGCCGCGAGTTCGCGCGCTTCACTGAGTACATCAAAGGGTCTGTCACGTCCGATTGGGGGTACTGGGTGAGCATGAACACCAACGATGAAACTCGCAGCCTCGATGAACTGGTGCACGCAGGTGAGGTCGTGTCGCTCACCACGGTTGCCCCCGACGGTGGTCTCACCAGTCGCCCGCTCACGGTCGCAGAGGCGCATGGCGGGGTGCTGACCTTCCTCGTCGATCGCACGGCGCATTGGGCGGCGTCATTGGTCGACGGTGCACGCGTCAACGTGGCGTCGTCGGGAGGTGCGCACAACACCTGGGCATCGGTGAGCGGTCACGTCGCCGTCAGCGCCGACCGGTCGACCATCGAACGTCTCTGGAGCCCGGCGGCGGGTGCCTTCTTCGATGGAGCGGACGACGACCGAATCGCCGCGCTGCAGGTCTCCATGGACTCCGGTGAGTACTGGAGTGCGCCCGGTGGAGGCCCCGTCGGACGGTTGGTCGCCCTGCTGGGGGCCGCCTTCGGCCGCCAGGAGCCAGCCGGTTCGCAGGGGGAGATCAGCCGTGACTGATGTCGAGCACCCCTGCGGCACACCCACCGAACCCGAGCCTTCACCGATGCCGATGCCGCCGCCCCCTGTTCCGATCCCTCCCGGAGACCCGACTCCGCCACCGATCGCTCCTGGCGACCCGTCGCCGCCGACGGCAGGATGAGCGGCGGTCGCCCGGGCTCGCGGTCAGCAATCGAACTATGAAGATGATCCTCTGGCCATGGCGTCGAGATCGAGGGCGGCGTCGATCTGCGCGGTGGTGAGCAGGCCGCTCTCGGTCAGCACCTCCCGAATCGTGCGGCCCTCGGCAACCGCCTGCTCCACGATTCGTGTTGCTGCGTCGTAGCCGATCACGAGGTTCAGCGCGGTGGCGATGGCAGGGGTCATCTCCGCGAAGGCACGACAGCGCTCCACATCGGCGTCGATGCCGTCGACGCAACGTGTTGCGAAGTCGGCCGCCGCGCGACCCAGCAGGTGGATCGAGTCGAGCAGGTTGACGGCGATCACGGGCAGGTACGTGTTCATCTCGAGCGTGCCCTGCGTGCCGGCGAACGCCACTGCGGCATCGTTTCCAATGACCTGCGCCGCGACCTGCGTGACGACCTCGCACAACACCGGGTTGACCTTGCCAGGCATGATCGAAGAGCCTGGTTGCAGGCTCGGGAGGTGGATCTCGGCGAAGCCGGTGCGCGGTCCGCTGCCGAGTAGCCGAACGTCATTGGCGATCTTGAACATGGCGACGGCGGCGGATCGCAGCTGACCCGACAGCTCGACCAGTGCGTCCTGGCTCCCCTGCGCTGCGAACCGATCGGGCGCCGGGCGCAGGGGAAGGCCGGTGCTCGCCACTAGCTCGTTGATCGCGAAGTCGGATGCGCCCACTGGACAGTTGACCCCGTTCCCGGTGGCGGTGCCGCCCAGCGGGACGGCGGCGACGCGGCGGGTGGTGTCCTGCAGACGTTCGATCGCTTCCTCGATCTGCGCGCGGTAGCCGCCGAACTCCTGGCCGAGCGTGATCGGTGATGCGTCCATCAGGTGCGTGCGGCCCGCCTTCACGACCGAGACGAAGGCCTTGCTGCGCCCGCCGAGCGACTCGCGGAGGCGTTCCAGGCCGGGCAGCAGCACGTCACGGACGCCCCACAGGCATGCGATTCGGATCGCAGTCGGAAAGGTGTCGTTCGTCGATTGCGAGGCATTGACGTGATCGTTCGGGTGCACCGAGCGCCCGTCCAGTCGACGCGTTGCCAACACCGCGACCACCTCGTTCACGTTCATGTTCGTCGACGTACCCGAGCCGGTCTGGAAGGCGTCGACCTGGAACTGCTCGTCATATCGACCAGCGGCGACTTCGTCCGCAGCTGCTGCGATGGCCGCTGCCAACTCGGCGTCGATTCCGGTGACGGAAGCGAACTCGCGGTTCGCGTGAGCCATCGCCGACTTCACCCGGGCAAGGGCATGGACGATCTCGATTGGCATCGGTCGCCGCGACACCTGAAAGTTCTCCAGCGCCAACTTTGTGGCGTGCCCCATCAGTTCCTCGTCGAATGCCATACCCCAGTCTCCCTCGTGCCGGCGGTCCTCGCCAGCGACGGTCGGACCCGAAGGTGGGTGACGCCCGAAAGGCTGTCGGCGGGATTGGGGTCTGTGGCTACCGTTCATCCCTGCTGTCCATGTCACGGCCCTGATCACGACAGATCGTGGTCGAGAGGTGACATGGAGGGCTCGCTGGGGCGTTGTGTGCGGCTGGACGATCAGCGGGCGGCAGCGGTGACGAGCCGTGCCGCGTTCCGCACCTGTCTCGTGGCGTGACATCATCGTGCATGACCTCAACAATGAAAGTGGCTGTCGTGCAACGGCCACCTGTCCTGCTCGACCGCGATCGCACCATTTCGGCAGCAGTTGCGCATCTACACGAGGCCGCCGACTCCGGCGCCGAGCTGGTGGTGTTCCCAGAGACCTACCTGCCCGGGTACCCGGTGTGGATATGGTCGCTGCGCCCGGGCGCCGATTATCAGCTCACCTCCGAGATCCACCGGAACCTGCTCGAGAACAGCATCGATCTCACCGGCGACTCACTACGGCCTATCCAGGACGCGGCGGCTGAACGCAAGGTGGTCGTGGTCATCGGTGTGCACGAGCGCGATGGAAGCTTCAGCCGGTCGACGCTGTACAACACACTCGTCACGATCG
>JANONE010000559.1:0-13279 GCA_031420675.1 Ilumatobacteraceae bacterium
CTGATGCTGTGCCCCGAGGGTGGCGCCGTCGACTTCTTCAACTCCGGCGCCACCTGGCGCGACGGGACCAAGCCGGTGAACGTGTCCGGCGGCCTCCAGTCGAAGGGTCACCCGATCGCGGCGACCGGCATCGCCAACATCTGGGAGGTGTGCCATCACCTCCGCGGTGAGGCCGGCGACCGCCAGATCGAAGGCGCCAAAGTGGGCCTCGCCCACGTCATCGGGCTCGGGTCGGCCTGCGGAGTGCACATCCTGGAGCGCTCTGGGCTCTGAGTGCCCGCAGGGTGCGGATCAGTTGTTGGGGCAGGCGGCTTCGAAGTAGGTGTTGATGTTGTCGCTCGCTGCCGCCACTTCCGGCGTGCTGAGTGCCTGGAGTGCGGCCTGCACGTCGGGATTGGTCATGTCGTTGGCGTTCTCCTCGATGACCTGCGCGTACTCGGAGAAGGCGGCGGACAAGACGGCGAGGTCGTCCTTCAGGTCGTCGGGGACGTTGGCCGAGATGTCGCCGAACTCGTTCTCCAGGTCGCCCTGGTCGCCCTCCGGTGCGAACGCCTGCGAAAAGAGCGTGGCGAACTGAAGGGCGATCGCCTTGCACTCCTCGGTCATGTTGCCGGGGAGGCTGAGGTCGGACGGATCGATTGCGTCGCCTCCGTCGTTGACCTTGGGGATCGAGCTGCTCTTGTCGCTGCCGCAGGCGCCGAGCCCGACGAGCGTGGTGGCAACGAGGGCGAGGGTGAGGATGCTCTTCATGTTCATGCTCCTAGGTTCGGTGAGTGGTACGACAGGGTGCGGTGGGTCGTTCGACGAGATGACGCCCAGGTTGCCTCCAGGTTGACACCAGTTTTGCAGTTCTCACCGCAATTGCTCGACGAGATCTGCGACTGTGCCCACCGGCAGCTGGCACACGTGGTCGTGGCAGACGAAGGCGAGGTCGTCGCCTCGTCGCTCCCAGAGCGGGCTGTCGTATGGCTCGCCCCACGCGACCACTGCGTGTGGGAGCCAACGCCGCCGAACTTCGGCGAGCAGATCGGGGCGGTCACCGGTGATCACGATTTCCGCAACACCCGAATTGCGCATCGCCACTGCCATCAACGCCTGTGAGAACGCGGACGGCGATTGGGGGATCGCCCGTGCCAACAGGCGGATGATCTGGTCGGCGTGATTCGTGTAGCGGGCCTCGCCGGTGAGTGCGCCGAGCCGATACAGCGCCAGTGCAGCAGTGGAGTTGGCAGACGGGGTGGCGTTGTCGAGCAGTTCCTTCTGCCGCGCGACCAACTGCTCGCCGTCGTTCGGCGTCGTGTACAGACCGCCACGGTCGACGTCCCAGAAGTGATCGAGCAGCACGTCGACCAGGTCGCGCGCGTGGTCGATCCAGCGTGCCTGGCCGGTGAGCTCTGCGAGCCGGGTGAAGCCGTCGATCAGGGTTGCGTGGTCGGCCGCGAGCGCTTGATGCCGGGCGGGAGGGTTGCCGCCACCATGCCACGAACGATGCCAGCGGCCGTCGGGTCGCCGGAGCTCGCGCAGCAGGAACTCGCCGTTGGCCACCGCCGCGACGCTCCAGTCGTTGCGGTCGAACGCTGCGGCAGCCTCGCAGAGCGACGCCAACATCAGCCCGTTCCACTCGGTCAGGACCTTGTCGTCGAGGCCTGGTCGTGGCCGCAACTCGCGAGCCGCGAACAGCCGATGGCGGGCATCTTCGATGTGTTCCGGCCGTGCCAGCTCTCCTCGGTGATGCAGCCGAGCAGGAATCGTTCGCCCTTCGAAGTTGCCTTCGGCGGTGAATTCGTACCACTCGAGCGCATCATCGGCGTCGGGGCCCAACACGGCGCGTACCTCGTCGACGGACCAGGTGTGGAAGAGACCTTCCTGCCCGTGGCCGTGCTCGTCGGGTGAATCGGCATCCTCCGCCGAGTAGAGCCCGCCCGCCGGGTGCCGGAGGTCGCGCAGCACGTACTCGATGGTTTCCTCCACCACCTGCTGGTAGCGGGCCTCGCCGGTGGCCAGCCAGGCGTGGGTGTACACCCTCACGAGCAGGGCCTGGTCGTAGAGCATCTTCTCGAAATGAGGTACCAGCCACTGCTCGTCGACCGAGTAGCGGGCGAAGCCGCCACCGATGTGGTCGTACATGCCGCCACTGGCCATCGCATCCAGGGAGGTGGTGAGGATCGTTCGGGCGGCGTCGTCTGCGGAGGTCGAGAAGGAACGGGCGACGAGGTCGAGGCTCATCGTGGAGGGGAACTTCGGCGCGCCGCCGAAGCCGCCCCATTCGGCGTCGAACTGGCTGGCCAACTGCGAAAGGCCGAGGTCGACGAGATCGGGCCCGGGGTACTCGGCCACGGGCTGCACGTTGGCCGACCGGCTCAGCGCCTCGCTCAACGCAGCGACGTTCTGCTGGATGTCGCCGGGCCGGGTGCGCCAGACATCGTCGATGGCCGCCAACAGTTGCAGGAACTGTGGCTTCGGGAAGTACGTGCCGCCATAGAACGGCTCGCCGGACGGGGTGAGGAACACGGTCATCGGCCAACCGCCTCGCGCGGTCATCGCCTGCACGGCATCCATGTAGACGGCATCGACGTCGGGTCGTTCCTCGCGATCTACTTTCACGTTCACGAACAGCGCGTTCATCTGTTCGGCGACCCCGGTGTCCTCGAAGCACTCGTGTGCCATCACGTGGCACCAGTGGCAGGCGCTGTAGCCGACACTCAACAGGATCGGCACGTTGCGCTCCGTCGCGGCGGCGAACGCCTCCGGCCCCCACGCATACCAATCGACCGGGTTGTCCTTGTGTTGCCGCAGGTAGGGGCTGGTTTCCTGAGCAAGGTGGTTGGAGGTCATGGCTTCACGGTACCGCGGCGAACTGACCGGGGACCGGCGCCGCGGTGGCGGACAGCACCCTCGCTTCGGCGCGCTCGGGGTGTGACGGTTGGCGAACCCTCATGGGACCTTTGACCCTAGTTGACGGTCCGTGATGTGCAGAGACTCGGCGGCATAGCGATCGTCTCCACCGGGGAGGATCACCGATTGGGGTCCCATGAGCGTCCAGCATCCACATCGCCGCCACTCGACTGGCCGCGTTGCCGCCATTGCACTACTGGCGCTGGTCGCCGCTGCCTGCGGCGGCGGCGAGAGCGCCGAGACGGACGACTCCGTGGCGGCAACGACCGCAACGACCGGGTCGACGGGGTCGACCGAGGACACGGTCGACCCCGGGGCGGGCACGACCACGACGACCGAGGCCGCCGCCACTGCGAAGCAGGGTGGCTCCATCATCATCGGCCTCGAGGCCGAGACCAACAGCTGGCTGCCCGGGCAGGCCAACTTCGGCAACCCCGGCATCAACGTGGCGCTGGCGATCTACGACCCATTGATGCGACGTGACGAGACCGGCGCCATGCGGCCGTTCCTCGCAGAGTCACTCGAGGCCAATGCCGACCTGACGGAGTGGACGCTGCAGCTGCGCGAGGGCGTGGTCTTTCACGACGGCACCCCACTCGACGCCGCTGCGGTCAAGACCATCTTCGACGAATTCATCAACATCGACGCGTCGAACCTCGCCGGACAGGTGAAGGACGTCGCCTCGGTCGAGGTGGCCGACGCGCTCACGGTCGTCTACCGGCTCAACCAGCCGAACGCAGCCTTCGGCGACATCCTGGCCGGCGCTGTCGGCTGGCCGTTCTCGCCCACCGCTGCCAAGGCAGCGGGAGCGGACGCCGGCTCCCAGCCGGTCGGCACCGGCCCCTTCGTGTTCGACTCCTGGCAGCGCGACGACCGGCTGATCCTCAAGCGGAACGAGCAGTACTGGCAGGCCGGCCTGCCCTACCTCGACGAGATCATCTTCCGGCCGGTTCCCGACGAGGACACCCGCATCTCGAGCCTCGCCGCGGGCGACATCGACGTGCTGCAGAGCCTCCGCCAGAGCACCATCCGCCGGGCGCGCGAGGTCTCCGGCGTGGAGAGCTTCGAGCACCTCGGTAACAACAGCGGCAGTGCCATCTTCAACACGTCTCGGCCGCCGCTCGACGACGTGCGGGTGCGCCAAGCGCTTGCGTACGCCCTGAATCAGGACGACCTCGTCGAAATTCTGGGTGGCACGGGCCTCACCCCGCCGCACAGCCAGTACTTCAGCCCGGACAGCCCCTGGTTCTCCACGGCAGCCGAGCAAGCCTGGCCCACCAACGATCAGGAAGCGGCGAGTGCGCTCGTCGATGAGTACACCAGCGATCCCCAGCGTTCCGACGGCAAGGCCGCCGGCGACCCGATCGCATTCCAGTTCGACTGCCCGCCCGATCCCAGCCTCATCGAGCTGGCGCAGATGTACCAGGCGCAATGGGCGGAGATCGGCATCGAGGTGAACCTGAACCAGGTCGAGCAGGCGACCCATGTGAGCCAGGCCCTCGCCGGCGAGTTCGACGCCAAGTGCTGGCGGGTGAGCAGCCAGGACGACCCCTACCGGATCTTCTCCGACGCTTTCGGCGAGGGCAGCCCGCTCAACTTCACCCGCTTCAACCACCCCGACATCGACCGCCAACTGGATGTGCTCCGGTCGGAAACCGACCTCGAGCCCAGGGTTCAGGCTGTCGAGGAGATCTCGCTCGTGCTGGCCGAGCATGTGCCCAACACGTTCACCGCCGGGACGCTGACTGCGCTCGTCGCCCGCAGCGAGGTGCGCAACATCGACGGCTGGGTGTTCCCCGACGGCACCCCTGGTGAGGGTGTGCCGGGTGCCACCACCATGTGGGGCCATGTCTGGCTCGACAGCTGAAGCTGGGATTCGAAAACAACGACGATGCGCGCCGTCGCCCGCAAGATCCCACCGTTGGTGGCAACCCTCCTAGCGGTGTCATTCCTGACCTTTCTCCTCACGAGCCTCCTGCCTGGCGACCCCGCAGAGCAGATCCTCGGCCCGCAGAGCGCCACACCGGAGCGACTGGCAGCCGTGCGGGCCGACCTCCGGCTCGACGACCCGCTTCCGGTCCGGTATGTGCGGTGGCTGGGTGACGCTGTCACCGGCGATCTCGGCCGCTCGTACCGGACCGGTCAAGAGGTCCGCGTCGCGATCAGCGAGCGCCTCCCCGTGACGCTGCAGATCGGCGGCATGGCCATCGTGTTCGCCCTCATCGCCGCCGTGCCGTTGGGGATGATCTCCGCCTACCGGGCCGGTGGGCCCGTCGATCGGGCCGTCACCGGGATGAGCTTCGGGCTCTTGGCCGTGCCGAGCTTCATGTTGGCGATCCTGCTGATCCTCGTCTTCGCCGAGCGACTCGGATGGGTGGACGCCACCGGGTGGACCCGGATCTCGGAGGACTTCGGTCTCAACATCAAGGGTGCGCTGCTGCCGGCGGCCTCGCTCGCCGTTGGTGAGCTGGCCGTCTACACCCGCCTGCTCCGCAGCGACATGATCGGCACGCTGCAAGAGGACTACATCACCTTGGCGCGAGCCAAGGGCATGCCGACGTTCTGGATCCTCCTGCGCCATGCCCTGCGGCCTTCGTCGTTCTCGTTGCTCACTGTCGTTGGCCTGCAGGTCGGGGCGATCATCACCGGCTCGGTCGTCATCGAGACGCTGTTCGCCCTGCCCGGCGTCGGTCGGCTTCTCGTCGACTCGATCTTCCAGCGCGACCTGGTGATGGTTCAGGGCATCGCCCTCGTCGTCGCCGTCTCCTACGTGCTCGTCAACTTCGCTGTCGACCTCGCCTACACGTACCTCGACCCCAGGGTTCGCCGTGGCCGCGCAACTGCTTCAGTCTGAGCGCCTCGAGGCCCCGTCCACGTTGGGCCGGCTCCGTCGCTCGCGGGGCCTACTGTTCTGGCTGGCCGTCGGTTGGCTGGTGACGGTGGTTGTTTGCGCCGTGTTCGCCACTGTGTTGCCCGTCCCCGACCCGATCCGGCCGAAAGTGTCCGCCAAGCTCTCGACACCGAGCGTCGGCTATCCCTTCGGCGCTGACGGGCTGGGGCGGGACATCCTCTCCCGACTGGTCCACGGCGCCCGGGTCTCGATGGTGGTCAGCCTCACCGCAGTCAGCATCGGCATGATCCTGGGAGGGATCCTCGGCATCTGCGCCGGCTTCTTCCGGGGCTGGCTCGACACGGTGCTGATGGCGACCGTCAACGTCATCCTCGCCTTCCCGGGTCTCGTTCTGCTGCTCGTGTTGCTTGCGTACGTCGGTCAGAGCCTGACGGTCATCTCGCTGGTGATCGGCTTCCTGTCGATCCCCGTGTACACCCGCGTCGCGCGGGCCAACACCTTGGCCGTCGCTCAGCGCGAGTTCGTGCTGGCCGCCCACACGATGGGCGCTTCCCGCCTGCGGCTGCTGATCCGGGAGATCGCCCCCAATGTCGTGCTGCCGGTGGCCGCGTTCGGCCTCGTGGCCACGGGCGTGGTCATCGTGCTCGAGGGCACCCTCGCCTTCCTCGGGCTCTCCGTGGAGGCGCCGGCGCCCACGTGGGGCGGGATGATCGCCGAGGGCAAGCGCCACCTGAGCGAGGCACCGCACGTGGCGCTCGTCCCGTCGGCGGCCATGTTCCTCACGGTCTTGTCGCTCAACTTCGTCGGCGACGTGCTGCGCCGCAGTTTCGACGTGCGGGGGTCGAACCTGTGAATCGGCGACCGTTCCCGGCCGTGGAGGGGGCGCCGCTACTCGTCGCCCACGACCTCCGCACGTCGTTCGCGACGCCGCGCGGCGTGTTGCACGCGGTCGACGGTCTCTCATTGGCAGTCCTCGGGGGTCGCACGCTCGGCATCGTCGGCGAGTCGGGCTCGGGGAAGACCGTCCTCGGCCGGAGCCTCATGAACCTGATCAGCGCGCGCAACTCCAGCCAGACGGGCAGCGTCCGGTACCGCGGTGTGGAGCTGCAGGGTCGATCGGTCCGCGAGATGGTGCACGTCTGGGGCGTCGAGGTGTCGATGGTCTTCCAAGACCCGATGACATCGCTCAACCCCACGTTGAAGATCGGTGAGCAGCTGCGCGAGTCGCTCTGGTACCACCTCGGTATGAGGCGGCGGGAGCTGCACGAGACCGCCCTGGCGCTCCTGCGCTCGGTTGACATCCCCGACGCTGCCCACCGCCTCGGCGCCTACCCACACGAGATGTCGGGTGGCATGCGCCAGCGGGTGACGATCGCCATCGCGCTGGCCTGCGGCCCGCGCCTGTTGATCGCCGACGAGCCAACCACCGCCCTCGACGTGACGGTGCAACGACAGATCCTCGATCTGCTCCAGCGCGAGCAGCGGGATCGGGCGATGGGGATGATCCTCATCACCCACGACCTAGGCGTGGTGGCCGGACGGACCCAGGACATCGCCGTGATGTACGCAGGGCGGATCGTGGAGCGGGCAAGTACTCGCCAATTGTTCCGCCAGCCTCGTCACCCGTACACCGAGGGGCTCTTGCGGTCGATCCCGCGGCTGCGCAACCCGCCGCACGCCCGGCTACAGGTCGTGCCCGGCCAGCCCCCGGACCTGGTCGGTCTCGGTCCGGGTTGCGCGTTCGCCCCGCGGTGCCGCCACGCCCAGGACCGGTGCCTGACCGAGCGGCCGGCGCTGGTGGCCACCGGCATCGAGCACGAGTACGCCTGTTTCTTCCCGATCGGCTCGGCGGAGGGGACGGCTGCGCTCGAGCGGAACATCGCCGCCGGGGTCAACGCCGCCGGCACGCCCCTTTCCGACGTCAGCGCAGCGGTGGTGGGCTGATGGTCGCCGCCCAACTACGTGAGCGCGACGACATCGTGCTGCGAGTGGAAGACCTCGTGGTCGAGTTCCCGACGCCTCGCGGCCCCCTGCGCGCCGTGGCGGGGGTGAGCTTCGACGTCGCCGCCGGTGAGACGCTCGGCCTCGTCGGCGAGTCGGGGTGCGGCAAGTCGACGGTGGCGCGGGCGATCATGCAGGCGCCCCGGCCCACCTCAGGGCGAGTGCTGTTCGAGGGTCGCGACCTGCTCGACCTCGATCGAGCCGGTCTCCGGCAGACGCGGCCCCGGCTGCAGATGATCTACCAGGACCCGATCTCGTCGCTGAACCCGCGAAGGACGAGCCGCAACATCGTCGCCGAGGGCCTGTCGATCTGGGGCCGGCGGGACGGATCAGACGGCCTCGTGGATGAGGTGATGCGCAGCGTCGGGCTCGACCCGAAGATGGTCGGTGACCGCCGGCCCCACGAGTTCTCCGGTGGCCAGTGCCAACGCATCTGTATCGCGCGATCGCTCGTTCTCGACCCGACGATGCTCATCTGCGACGAGCCGGTGTCGTCCCTCGACGTGTCGGTGCAGGCTCAGATCCTCAACCTGCTGGAGGATTGCAAGGAGCGCTACCGGCTCACGCTGCTGTTCATCGCCCACGACCTGGCGGTCGTGAAGAACGTGAGCGACCGGGTGGCGGTGATGTACCTGGGCAAGCTGTGCGAAATCGGCCCGTCGCAGCGCCTCTACGAGCGGCCCACCCACCCGTACACCCGGGCGCTGCTGGCGGCGGTGCCCGAGCCCGACCCCGACCTGCCGCTCGGCGACGAGGTGCTCTCGGGCGACATACCCTCGCCGCTGAACCCGCCTACTGGATGCCGGTTCCGCACAAGGTGCCCGTTGGCCACAGGTCAGTGTGCCAAGGAGGAGCCAGAGATGCAGGAGGTGGCGCCCGGTCACTTCGCCGCTTGTCATCAGATCTCCCTCGCCGACCGCGTGGCCGCACCCGTCTGAGTACGCCAAGTACTTGACGTACTGAGTCCTGCTGCTACGGTGATCTGCATGACGACACGGCACTTCGGCTCGTATACGGCGGCACGGACGAACCTCCGTGATCTCCTGGACACGGCTCACACCGGCCGTGTCACCACCGTCGATCGGGAACGTGAGCGCTTCGCAGTGGTTGACGCGGACGTCCTTCGCGTGCATCTTGCTGCGCTGCGCCCATCTGGTGCGGTAGTCGCAGCCGAGGGCGGTGGATGGTCTGCGTTCCTCCCGGGGCTCCCGGTGTCTGGCGAGGGCGACGATCTCGACGGCGCACTCGAGGATCTGATCGAGGCACTGCGCGAGTACGCAGCAGACTGGAACGAGCGGCTCCTTGACGCCCCGAACCACCGCGGCAACTGGGCGCTCGTCGCACTCACCGAGCTGAGCGACGACGCACAGCTCAAGAGCTGGCTTCTCCAAGACGAGATGTCAGTCGCGAGATGACCGACCGCGCCGCAAGCCGGCGTGAGCACCAGCGGTTCTGCGAGGTCGAAGGGTTGACCGAGGTTCTCAACGCGCGAGGCAAGCCGACACAGCACCACATCACCTACGAGCTTCCACTCGGTGACGGGCGCATCTTTCGGACCCGCATCTCGCGCCCGGCGAACACCGACACATACGGCAAGAGTCTGTGGTCGCACATCCTCGACGACCAACTCCACGTCACTGACGAAGAGTTCTGGGAATGTGTGGACGACACGAACCCGCCTGACCGAACGCCAGCGACCGAAAGGCCCGACGCGGTAGTGCTCCCCGCCAACCTGGCGTATCAACTGGTTCACACGCTGCAGCTGAAGAACGAAGAGATCGCAGGGCTCACGCTCGAAGAGGCGGTTCAACGGATGACCGAGTACTGGGCGCAACCGCCGGTCTAGTTCCACCACGTTTCCTCGGCGAGGCGGTCCACCCGAGGGTCAAGACCTACCCGCGCCGGCCGTCAGATGGTCAGGCGCCGACCGCGTGAAAGCCGCCATCGACGTGCACGATCTCGCCCGTGGTCGCGGGGAACCAGTCGCTGAGTAGGGCGATGCAGGCCTTCGCAACCGCTGAGGAATCCATGACGTCCCAACCCAGCGGCGCCCGGTCGTCCCAGGCGTCCTCGAACTTCTGGAAGCCGGGAATGCTCTTCGCGGCCATCGTCTTGATAGGGCCGGCCGCCACCAGGTTGCTGCGAATGCCGCGCGGCCCGAGCTCGCGAGCGAGGTAGCGGCTGACGCTCTCCAGCGCGGACTTGGCCACACCCATCCAGTTGTACGCAGGCCACGCGACAGTGTTGTCGAAGTCGAGACCGACGAACGCGCCACCGGAGGTCATCAGCGGTGCGAAGGCATCGGCCAAGGCCTTGAGCGAGTAGGCGTTGATGTGCAGGGCGACGGCGACGTCGTCCCATTGGGGGGCAAGGAAGTCCTCGCCGAGACAGCTCGCGGGAGCGAAGCCGATCGCGTGCAGCACCCCGTCGACCCTGCCCCACTTCTCGGTGAGCGCCTCCCGCACCGCGACGAGATGATCGGGCTGGGTGACGTCGAGTTCCAGCACGTCGACCGGGTGGGCCAGCTTGCGACCGGTGCGTTGGGTGAGGCTGAGCCCGCGTCCGGCGCCGGTGAGCACGATGTTCGCTCCCTCTTGCTGTGCGAGCACCGCCACCCCGTAGGCCAGCGACGCGTCGGTGAGGACGCCGGTGATCACTATGTTCTTGCCCTCGAGGAGACCCATGTGGGCGAGCGTACCCGGCGGGGGACAACGGCGGCCCCACCCGGCGCAGCGCGTGGCCTCGCCACGGCGGCGCCTTCGCTGAGAGCGGGCTCGTGTGCAAGGCTGACCGGATGCGGATTGGCATTCTGGGCGGCACCGGACCGGCGGGTAGCGCTCTCGCGGCGCGACTGGCGTCGGTCGGTTACGACGCAGTCATCGGCTCGCGATCGAAGTATCGAGCGATGGAGGCGCGCGACAGCCTCGTGGAGAAGTGGCCCGATCTCGCACCGCACCTCTCCTACGGCGACAACGCCGCGGCTGCGGGCTGCGACATCGTCGTCATCGCCACGCCGTGGGATTCCGCCGCGACCACGGCTCAGGAGAACGCGGCCGCTCTGGCCGGCAAGATCGTGGTCAGCATGGCCAACGCCTTGGTCCGTGTGGGCCACGAGTTCCAGCCGCTGGTACCGCCGCGTGGCAGCGTCGCCGCCCATGTGCAGGCGGCCGTGCCGCGCTGCCGCGTGGTGGCGGCGTTCCATCACCTGCCGGCGACCGAGCTCGGCCACATCGGCCAGCCGATCGACAGCGATGTACTCATCTGCGGCGACGACCCTGCCGCCGTCCTGACCATAAGCGAGATCGTCAGCAGCATCCCCGGGTGCCGTCCGCTGGACGCAGGCGAGCTGTCCAACGCCACCGCCATCGAAGCATTCACGGCCGTCTTGCTGCAGCTGAACGTTCGATACAAGACGAGGGTGGCACCCAAGCTCACCGGCATCAAGGGTGATCCGCGGGCGGCCAAGGCGGCCGCACAGGCTGCCAAGGCGGTAGCGTCGCCCACGTGACGATGCGTCTCTACGACACCGCCCGCCAAGCCGTGGTGCCGTTCGAACCCGCCGAACAAGTGTTGATGTACACGTGTGGTATCACGCCGTACGACGCGACCCACCTCGGTCATGCCTCGACGTTCATCGCCTACGACGTGCTGCAACGTCGGCTGATCGACAAGGGGCACACCGTGAAGTGTGTGCGCAACGTCACCGATGTCGACGATCCGCTGTTCGCCAAGGCGCGCGAACTGGGTGTGCACTACCTCGACCTGGCGGCGGGGGAGGAAGCCCGCTTCGAGCGCGACATGCAGGCGCTGAACGCGCTGCCGGTGTGGAGCTCGCCACGCGCGTCCAGTGCCATCCCCGACATCCGCGGGTTCATCGGCATGGTGCTCGAGCGTGGCTTCGCCTACGAGGCCGGGGGCAGCGTGTACTTCGACGTCTCCAAGTTCCCTTCCTTCGGGTCGCTCAGTCACTACAGCGAAGCACAGATGCTCGCCTATGCCAGCGAGCGCGGCGGCAACGTCGACGACCCGCACAAGCGGAATCCTCTCGACTTCGTGCTGTGGCACCCATCGTTGCCCGACGAACCCAGCTGGGACACCATGTGGGGCCCGGGAAGACCGGGCTGGCACATCGAGTGCAGCGCCCTGGCGTTGCGCGAGTTGGGCACCACCATCGATCTGCACGGTGGCGGCAGCGACCTCATCTTCCCGCACCACGAATGCGAGCGTGCGCAGAGCGAAGCCGCGACCGGCGAGCCGTTCGTACGCCATTGGATGCACGTGGCGATGGTGTTCATGGACGGCACGAAGATGTCGAAAAGCCTGGGCAACCTGGTGTTCGTCGACAAGCTGCGTACCGAGTGGGATCCGCGGGCAATCCGTCTTGCGATCATCGAGCACCACTACCGGCGCGAGTGGGAGTGGGACGACACGCTGATGCCGCGCAACGCCGCTCGTGTGCACGCCTGGAGCCATTCCTCGGCCGGGGTGGGCGGCGTGGTCGACGATGTCCGCGCTGCGCTCGATGACGATCTCGACACGCCAGGCGCGTTGGCGGCGATCGATGTGGCGGCGGCGGCGGGCCACGGCGTTCACGAAGCCGCCGCCTTGTTGGGCGTACTGCTTTAGCCCGTCGCGACTATGCTCCGCGCATGTCGACGGAGTCCACCAGCTGATGAACGCCCAGGGTGCGGGCAAGCTGCAGACACGGTTCCGTCGTGTGGCACGACCCCTCGCCAAGCATCTCTGGCACTTTCATCTCGAGGGCTTCGAGCGCCTTCCCACAGACGGGCCGGCGATCCTGTGCCCAAATCACATCAGCTTCCTCGACTCCGCGTTCCTGATGCTGCACGTACCGCGCAACATCAGTTTCGTGGGCAAGGCGGAGTACATGGACTCGTGGAAGACGAAGTTCCTCTTCCCGGCATTGGGCATGATCCCCATCGACCGCGGAGGCGGCGACAAGAGCCAGGCCGCGCTCGACACCGCCGAGCGTGTGCTTCGCCGCGGCGAGCTGTTCGGCATCTTTCCCGAGGGCACGCGCAGCCGCGACGGCGTTCTCTACAAGGGGCGCACAGGTGCCGCCCGCCTCGCGTTGAAGGTCGGTTGCCCGATCTTCCCCGTCGGTGTGGTGGGAACCAGGCAGATCCAGCCACCCGATGCGAGGATGCCGAAGGTGCGCATGGACTGCACGATCAAGATCGGCCGGCCGATCAACATCACCCGCTACCGCACCCGTGCCGATGACCACATGGTGCTGCGGCAGATCACCGACGAGTTGATGTACGAGATCCGTGAGCTCACCGGCCAGGACTACCGCAACGTCTATTCCGGGAAAAAAGCCGAGACGGAACCGACGGTCGTGGCCAAGGTGTCGACGGTGAGCAATGCCGACGCCCGGCGGATGGCTGTCAGCGCTGCAGCTGGCGACTGAGACCTGGAGCACTCGCAACGCAGTGCCGTGACCGGGGCTGTGTGTGCGCCCGATCCGAGTGGGTACTCGCACCCCGGGGTGGGAGTACCCACTCGGATGGC
>JANONE010000560.1:0-6074 GCA_031420675.1 Ilumatobacteraceae bacterium
GGGATGACGGCCTTCGACGAGGAGATCAGGTCGTCGTAGGAGACCGTGTGCGGCACATCACCCTGGCCTACGAGCACGACGTGCTCGAGGCCGGCCTCCTCCTTCACTTTGTCGATCAGAACGGCGAAGAAGGCGTCGACGAAGCAGACCTTGGTCCCCGAGTCGCGCAAAATGTATGCCAGTTCCTTGGGCGCAAGCCGGAGGTTCAGCGGGTTGATGACACCACCCCCGAGGAACGACGCGTGGTACAGCTCGAGGTATTCGGAGGAGTTCAGCATCAGCACCGCGTAACGATCGCCGCGGCCGACACCCAGCGAAGCGAGACCACCGATGAGGTGGCTGACCCGTTCAAGGTGTTGGCCGAACGTGGTGGTGAGGCCGGAGGCGGTGTTGGTGGCGCAAGCTCGGTCGGCGTTGCGTTCCACGGCCGGCAGGAGCATGCGGTGGTAGATGAGCTCTTTCATGGCTTCACCATACGCCAGCAGCGTCACCCCCGGTTCAGAATCGCTCACTGCTGGCAGCGCGCCGGATCATCCGCCGGATGACGCGTGGGCGTGCTTCAATGGCTGCTCGTGAGCCAGCCCACCGTTTCCTCGCTTCCGTCACGCGCGCGGGTGGTCGTGATCGGCGGCGGCATCATCGGCACGTCGATCGCGTACCACCTCGGCCATCTCGGGTGGACCGACACGGTGCTGCTGGAACGCGACCAGCTCACGTCCGGCACCACCTGGCACGCGGCCGGCCTGATGGTCACGTTCGGCTCCACTTCCGAGACCTCCACCGAGCTGCGCAAGTACACCCGTGATCTGTACACCCGGCTGGAGGCGGAGACCGGTTTGGCCACCGGTTTCAAGCCCGTCGGCTTCATCGAGCTGGCGGCCGACGAGGATCGCCTGGAGGAGTATCGACGCGTCTCCACGTTCAACCGGTACTGCGGGGTCGACGTGCAGGAACTCTCACCGCGCGAGGTCGCCGAGATGTTCCCGCTCGCTCGTACCGACGATCTGCTGGCCGGCTTCTACGTGGCCGACGACGGTCGCGTGAACCCGGTCGACGCCACGATGTCGATGGCCAAGGGAGCGCGCCAGACCGGCGTCAAGATCGCGCAGGGCGTGGCGGTGATCGACGTGCTCGTGAAGGACGGTGCGGTCTGCGGCGTGGTCACCGACCACGGCACGATCGAGTGCGAATACGTGGTGAACGCCGCCGGAATGTGGGCGCGCCAGTTGGGCGAAAGGTCCGGCGTCTCCATCCCCCTGCAGGCGGCGGAGCACTACTACCTCATCACCGAGCGGATGGAGGGCCTCGACCCGTCGTGGCCGGTCATCGAGGACCCGGCCAACTTCGGCTACTACCGCGAGGAAGTGGGCGGGCTGATGATCGGCCTGTTCGAAACCAAGTGCGCGCCATGGAACGTCGCTGCCATCCCGGCCGATTCGTCGTTCACAACCATCCAGCCCGACTGGGATCGTATGGGCCCGTATGTGGAGGCCGCAATGAGCCGCGTCCCTCTCGCGCTCGACACCGGCATCCGCACGTTTTTCTGCGGTCCCGAGAGCTTCACCCCCGACCTGAGCCCGATCGTGGGCCCTGCGCCAGAAGTCCGCAACTACTTCGTCGCTGCCGGCCTGAACTCGATCGGCATCCTCACCGGCGGCGGCCTCGGCAGGTTGGTGGCCCATTGGATCGTCGATGGCGACCCCGGCGCCGACGTGACCGGCATGCACCCCGCCCGCCTGCAGCCGTACCAGGCCAACCCCGAGTACCGCCGCACACGCACGGTCGAGTCGCTGGGCATGGTGTACCAGTGCCACTACCCGAACAGGTCACTGCAGACCGCGCGCGGGGCCAAGCTGTCGCCGCTGCACGCCCGGCTGGTCGAGCAGGGTGCGTACTTCAGGGACGTGAGCGGTTGGGAGGGCGCCGATTGGTACGCGGGCCCGGGAGCGGATGCCGATGGCGGCCCGCTGACATGGGGTCGCCCGTCGTTCTGGTCGCAGTGGCAAGCCGAGCACCGCGCCTGCCGCGAGGGAGTGATCCTGATGGACATGAGCTTCATGTCCAAGTTCCGCGTGCAGGGGCGCGACGCCGGGCGACTGCTCGATTCGATGTCGGGCAACGCGGTGAATGGCCCGCTCACCGCTCACGGCGGCGAGATCACGTACACCCAATGGCTGAACGAGCGCGGCACCCTGGAAGCCGACCTGACCATCACCAAATTGGGCGATGAGTCGTTCTTCGTGGTCGCGACTGACACCGCTCACCGCCATGTGGAATCGCTGTTGGTTCGCCACTTCGAAGGGCATCACGCGTTCGTCGCCGACGTCACGGGCAGCTACGCGCAGATCAACCTGCAGGGGCCGCAGTCACGTGCGCTGCTGCAGTCGTTGACCACGGTCGACCTGTCGAACGAGGCCTTCCCGTTCCGAGCTGCTCGCGAGATCGATCTCGGGTTCGCGCGGGTCTTGTGCATCCGCATCACCTATCTCGGCGAGCTTGGCTACGAGCTGTATGTATCCACCGAACAGGCCTTGCACGTGTACGACCGGCTTGCCGCGGCGGGGCCGGCCTTCGGTTTGCGCCACGCAGGTTTGAAGGCGCTGGCCAGCCTGCGGTTGGAGAAGGGCTACCGCGACTACGGCCACGACATCGACAACACCGACGGCCCGTTGGAGGCCGGTTTCGGGTTCGCACTCGCGATGGACAAGCCCGGCGGCTTCGTGGGGCGCGAGGCGGTGGCCGCTCGCAAGGCCGCAGGCCCGTTGCAGCGCCGGTTGGTGTCACTCTTGGTGCAGGATCCGGAGCCGCTGATGTACCACGCCGAGGTCGTGCGCCGCGACGGCGAGGTCGTGGGCTACATCCGCGCCGCGTCGTACGGGCACACCCTGGGTGGCGCGGTCGGCCTGGCGATGGTCGAAGGCCACGGTTCAGCTCTCACACCCGCGTGGTTGGCCGAGGGCTCGTGGACCGTCGAGATCAACGGCGCCGAGTACCCGGCAACCGTGTCGCTGCGCCCCCTGTACGACCCCGACAACGCCCGCATCAAGATGTGAACTCCCCCTGGGGAGCGCGCCGGGTCGTCAGACCTTGCGGATCACCAGGCTGCCGATGCTGTAGCCGGCACCGAAGCTGCACAGCACGCCGATGTCACCCGACGTGAGATCCGATCGGCACAGGTGGAAGGCGATGACGGAACCGGCGGATGACGTGTTGGCGTACTGATCGAGGATCACCGGGGCTTCGTCCTCGGTGGGCACACGCCCCAACACACCCTTGGCGATCAGCTGGTTCATCTTCAGGTTCGCCTGGTGCAGCCAGAAGCGGCGGACCGAAGCCGCATCCAGCGAGAGGGCGTGCAGCTGCTCGTCGATGTGGGCCACCACCATCGGGCACACCTCCTTGAACACCTGCTGGCCGCGCTGTCGGAACACCAACTGGGAGGCGTTGCGCTCGCCATCCTCGGATGGGTTCAGGAAGCCGAAGTCGTTGCGGATGCTGTTGGAGAACTTCGTCACCAAGCGACCGCGCAGCACCTCCCAGCGCTCGGCGGCGATCGCATCCGCTGCGCGCTCCAGTACCACCGCGGTGCAGGCGTCGCCGAAGATGAAGTGGTGATCGCGCGCGGCGAAGTTGCTGTGGCCCGACGTGATCTCGGGATGCACGACGACCACACAGTCGGCAGAGCCGTTGAGCAGTGCGTCGACACCTGACTGCATCGAAAACGTGGCCGACGAACACGCCACGTTCATGTCGTATGCCCAGCCACCGGCGCCGAGCGCGTGCTGGATCTCGATGGCCACCGCCGGGTAGGCGCGCTGCAGATTCGAGCAACCGACGATCACACAGTCGACCTCGTCGGGGCGGCGACCCGCCTGGGCGAGCGCCTCGAGGATCGCCGGTAGCGCCATCTCGGCCTGCAGGCCCAACTCGTCCTCACCTCGTAGCGGCAGGTGCGGGCGGAGGCGATCGGGATCGAGCACGCCGCTTTTCTCCATCACGTACCTGCTCTTGATGCCCGACGCCCGCTCGATGAACTCGGCATCGGGCAAAGGTTGTCCGGCGACCGTGCCGGCCTCGATCTCTGCTGCGTGCTCATCGTTCCAGCGGTGCACCGCGACCGACAGGGAGGCCACCAATTCGTCGTTGGAGATGGAGAACGGCGGGGTGAACAACCCGGTACCGGTGATGACGACGCTGGAACCCACAGATCCTCCTCGGAGTGACCTGCCGACACTACCGACGGCAGAACTTCGATTGTCACCGTCAACTACCTGTCACACGCTGGAACGTCCTGCGGACCTCTATCGTTGGGTGATTCATGAAATGAGAGATCACGTGTCCGAACACAACGAAGAAAAACACCGTGAAGTCGCAACCGAAGCCCTGAACACCGACGAACAGCGTCTCGATCAGGAGAACGGTTTCGTTGCGCTCGGCCTGCGCCCGGAACTGCTCAAAGCGCTCGACGAACTCGGCTACGAGGAACCCACCCCGATCCAGCGTGAAACCATCCCGTACCTGATGGCCGGCAGAGACCTCCTCGGTCAGGCCGCCACCGGCACCGGCAAGACCGCTGCGTTCGCGCTGCCGGCGTTGCAGCTGATCGATGGTCGCGCCGCCTCCAAGCCCGTCGCCCTGGTACTGGTACCCACTCGCGAGCTCGCCATGCAGGTCAGTGCTGCTTTCTTCCGGTACGGCAAGGGCCTCGGCGCGAAGGTCGTGCCCGTCTACGGCGGGCAGCCGATCTTCCGTCAATTGCAGGCCCTCGACCGCGGCGTGCACATCGTGGTCGGCACACCCGGGCGCATCATCGACCACATGGGCCGCGGTTCGCTGAACCTCGATGGCATCAAACTGGTGGTGCTCGACGAGGCCGACGAAATGCTCGACATGGGGTTTGCCGACGACATCGAGAGCATCCTCGAGGGCATCCCCCATGCCCACCAGACGGTGCTCTTCTCGGCCACGCTGCCGCCGCGCATCAACTCGATCGCCAAGCGCTACCAGACCGACCCGGTTCGCATCAACGTCGTCCGCGGCGACACCAAGGCCAGCGCCGGCAAGGTGCGCCAGAGCGCGTACGTCGTGCAGCGCAACCACAAGCCGGCCGCCCTCGGCCGCATCCTCGACATCGAGTCGCCCGGCGGCGCTCTCGTGTTCTGCCGCACGCGCACCGAGGTCGATCAGCTCACCGAGACGATGAACGCCCGCGGCTACCGGGCGGAGGCGCTGCACGGCGGCATGGACCAGGCGCAACGCGACCGCGTGATGGGCCGCTTGCGCGACGGCACCGCCGAGCTGCTCGTGGCTACCGACGTTGCCGCGCGTGGCCTCGACGTGGACACACTGACCCACGTCGTGAACTACGACGTGCCTTCCGCCCCAGACAGCTACGTCCACCGCATCGGCCGCGTCGGCCGTGCGGGCCGGGAAGGCGTCGCCATCACGCTGGCCGAGCCGCGCGAGCAGCGCCTACTGGCCAACATCGAGCGCCTCACCAAGCAAGCCATCACCATCGTGAAGGTGCCGTCGATTGCCGACCTGCGTGCGGCGCAGTTGGAGCAGACGGTGTCGGCGATCCGCGAGTCGCTGGCCGCCGAAGACCTCGACGACTTCTACCCCGTGCTCAACGCCCTCTCCGGCGAGGCCAATCCGCAGCGCATTGCGCTGGCGGCGATCCGCCTGTTCCACGAAATGGCCGGCAACACCGTCGATGAACTGGACATCCCCGACATCAGCCATCGCATGGCCCGCCGCCCCGACGGCGGCGGTTCCGTCCGGCCCGGCGCCAAGCCGCTGCGTGGCAGCGATCGCGGTCACTCCAGCGAGTAGGCCGCGACCGGCTTCGTGCACATCTCGCTCGGCCGTAACGCAGGCATTCGCCCCGGCGATCTCGTGGGTGCCATCGCCAACGAGACCGATCTCGTCGGCCGCGAGATCGGCCCGATCAAGATAACCGAGAAGTTCGCAATCGTCGGCGTACCCGACCGCAGCGTCGACAAGGTCATCGAGGCGCTCAAGCGCACCACGATCAAGGGCAAGAAGCCCACCGTGCGCCGCTACACCGACTGACC
>JANONE010000561.1:0-8804 GCA_031420675.1 Ilumatobacteraceae bacterium
GGCCGACGGCACACCGGCGCTCCAGATCTCGGTGGTGTTCGGCGTCTTCATGTACCGGGCCGAGCCGTCGCTCGCCACCGACTTCGACCGCACCGCCTTGCGTACCGCCGGCGGCGGAGCGGCACCACCAGCCCCCTGATCCGACGGGTGCGGCACCAGCGCTATCGCCCGTACGTCGTCTTCTCCGGGAGCAGCGCCTCGTATCGGCGGCCGGTGTGCGTCAGCCACCACCGCTGCGTCTTCTTCATCTTCAGGACCAGCGGCAGGAACTTGCGGTCCTCGTCGAGCATGGCCTGCGCCGTCTCGCGCCGCAGGCTGAGGCCGAGCCGGTCGTTGATGGTCGCGATGGCCGGGTCGACCCAGCCGTCGAGGCCTTCCTTGAGCATGTTCGCGACCATGTCGGCCAACGCGCCCTCGGCAGTGGTGAAGCGGTGGATGAGCTTGGTGAGCTCACGCTTCAAGTACGGCCGCAACGCCACCGGGTACTCCTGGAGGAATGCCCTCGAGTCGTAGGTCAGGTCGTCGCGGCTGTCGGTGAGCGTGAACGGTGAGGTGAAGTCGAGCTGGGTGGCCGTGGTGCCATCCCACAGCCAGTTGGCGACCTGACAATCGAAGCCGACCCTGGGGCTGCACACGCGTGCCGTCGCGTCGACGATCGCGTCGAGCAGCGGGTGCGAGTCTGCCGGCGCAGCGTTGCGCAAGACGTTGCTGCCCAACTGCGCGGGATCGGCGATCGGCTGGCGGTGATAGACGACCGCCCTACCATCGCCACGGTCGAGCCTGTGCAGGGTGGTCGGCCAGACGGCGACCTCGGCGGCGTGCAGGAGGTCGAAGAACCGTTCACACACGTGGATGTACTGCTGCGCACCGGCAGCGTTCCGGAACGGAGGTACCCGCTTCAGTGCCGCCGTCGGCCGGTCGCCCGGCCAGGCGATGACGATGCTGATCTCGCCGTACCCGAGCAGGCGCAGGCTGTCGTTGCGGCCACTGTGGATCGCAGCGGCGACGGCGGCTTCGACTGCGTGCAGGTCGATGTCGGTGGCGGAGGCGCCGTCGATCACGGGGGTGAGAGTCGCGGGTAGAGGGCCCGGCGCAGATCGAAGGTCAGGCGTGTGCCGTCGAGCAACAGGTGACGCGGGTTGCGCCCGCTCGCGCGCACGCTGACAGCGATCTGTTCGCTGGCAACGTCGCTGGGCGTGGCGAAGCCGAAGCGGCCGTTGGGATCGGTGGGACCCTGTGCGATGACACGCGCCGCGTGGCCCTCCAGGTGAGCCTCCACGATCACTTCGGCACCTTCGAACGGTCGTTGCTCGCCGCTGGGATCGGCGTCGTTGTCGCACACGATGACGCGGCCGGTACGGCCGTCGGCTGCTCGTTCGGCGACGACAGCAAGGTCGAGCAACCAGATCAGCGGCTCGGCCACGATCGCCGCCAGGCCGGCGTCCAGCACGTGTGCGGTGGGGTTGGCGCGCAGGGCGACGTCCTGGGGTGCCATGCCATGGTCGGCCGACACCACGAACAACGTCTCCTCGAACAGGCCGAGATGGTCGAGCAGCGCAAGCACCCGACCGATGCGACGATCGGTCTCGTCGAGCGCATCAGCGACGCCGGCGCTGTGCGGGCCGTATTCGTGGCCGGCGCCATCGGTGACCGCCAGTTCGTGATACACGAACAACGGGGCGGGTTGGTCGGTGCGCGTGAACAGTTCCGCCACCTGTGCCATGCCGCGAGTGTCGAGCACCGATTCGCCGGCCACCGACTGATGTTCGACCGACCAACGCGGGTTCATGTCGGCGGCGAACTCGGCGGTGAGCGCCTTCACGCGCGACCGGTCGCAGAGGTTGCGACCCTCCAATAACGCGTGCTTCGCCGAACGACCGAATGGCGCATGAATGGCGGCGGTCATGCACGCCGGGTGCGCGCGATGAAAGGCCTCATAGATGCTCTCGACCGCAGTGTTGGCGAACACTTCGGTACCCATCGACACCCCCTGCGGCGAGACGGTCTGGCGTAGATCGCGCAGGTAGTAGGTGGGGTTGACGACATCGTGATGGCCGGCCCAGGTGCCGGTACCGATGGTGGTGTGGCTGGGCCAGGTGATGGACGGGAAGTTCACGATCGAGCCACCCGTCAGGACCGCCGCCCGTTCGCGGAGACGGCGCAGGTGGGGGAGTGAGGCGGGGTCGCGGGCAAGGCGATCCTCCAGTTCCGTCTGGTGCATGCCGTCCATCAACAACACATACAGCCGACTGGGCTGGGGGCCTTCCTCGGCGAGCACCTCGCAGAGCACGCGGCCATCCTGGCGGGCCAGGTACACGTCGGGTTCCGTTCCGCGTTCGCCGCTCGTACGCCCCGTGGCATCGGCCCCATCGACAAGGGGAAATCCGAGTGCCGCGAGGCATGTGGGCGCGATGTCGATCGACCGCGCGGCCATCTGGTGGCGACCTACCACGACCCCGGGCCCGCTGAACCACAGTGGTGCCCTCGCCTGGCGTACATGGAGTGCGCCGTGCGTCCCCGGTTGTGAACCCGAACACCAGTCTCGGGGCGAGACGGCCAGGTCGGGAGCGTTCGGCGAGTCGAACAACTGGGCCACGCGCTCGTAGGCGAACGGGTAGCTCTGCTGCTCGGGCGCGATGAACCGACGCGCCGGGTCGTCGGCATCGAACCCCCCGGCCCTCGCTGCGTCGCGTTCGGCGGCCACGGTCGCGAGGGCCAGCGGATCCTGGTTCGCGAGCGGGTTCTCACCGATCACTTCGATGACCTGGAAGTGCAACGAGCCGTCACCTCCGATCAGCCGCTGGAAGCGCACGAGACCGCGACCCGACCAGGCCTCGTACGCTCCCGGCTGGTCGTTGCCACCTGCGCGCCACGTGAGCACCAGATCGACCTGCGAACCGACGCCGCTGTCGCTGAGCAAGGCATGGATCGCCCGGTTTCCCGAATCCTGCTGCTCCGCATCGAGACCCTGCCCGGCCAACCGTTCCGGTCCATGCAGCTCCATTCGCGGAACAGTATCCGTCACGTCCAGGGGGTGCGACGTGCGATGATCCGTGGGTGATCGTCGATAGCGCCCTCTATGTCGACGGTGTTCGTCGTCCGGGCCGCTTCGACACGGCCGATGCCACGGAACTGGACTCCGCTGGTTCGTTCAGCTGGACCGGCTTGTTCGAGCCGACCACAGCCGAGTTCGATCAGATCAGGCGACACGTCGACCTCCACGACCTGGTGGTGGAGGATGCCCTCAACGCACACCAGCGGCCCAAGCTCGAGCTGTACGGCGACGCGCTCTTCCTCGTGCTGAAGACGGCGAAGTACCTGGACAACGAGGAGGACGTCGACTTCGGAGAGATCCAGGTGTTCGTCACACCGAGAGCCGTGCTGCACGTGCGCCACAAGGCGCCGTCGAAGATGGTGGGCGTGCGCGCCCGCCTGGAGGGGCAGCCCGACCAGCTGCGCTGCGGGCCCGGATCAGTGCTGCACGCCATCGTCGACCAGGTGGTCGATGGCTATGAGCCGGTCGTCGACGGCCTGGAACAGGACGTGCGCGAAGTGGAGCGGGAGGTGTTCAACCGCCACCTCGGCGACAACCCGGTCGAGCGCGTGTACGGATTGATGAGGACGGTGCTCACCCTGCAGGACGCGCTCTCGCCGCTCGTGGGCCCGCTGGCCGATCTGTCCTCGAAGAGCTTTCCGACGGTGCATCCCAGCCTGCGCGAATACTTCCGCGACGCGCACGACCACCTCGTGGCCGTCGTGCAGCGCGTCGGCACGCTGCACGATCTGCTCACCGGCATCCTCGCCGCCAACCTCACCCGCGTCTCGATCCGTCAGAACGAAGACATGCGCAAGATCTCGGCGTGGGTCGCAATCGCGGCAGTGCCGACGATGATCGCCGGTATCTATGGCATGAACTTCGATCACATGCCGGAACTGCGTTCATCGTGGGGCTACCCGGCCATCCTGTCGCTGATGTTCGGTGCCTGTTTCGGCCTGTACCGAAAGTTCAAGAGCTCCGGCTGGTTGTAGCGCAGCGGCGGCTCACGCCCTGCAGCTGTCGAGTGCCAACAGGGCCAGCGTGCGTGCGGTCGTGAGCACCTGGTCCAGCGGCACGTTCTCGTCGGGGCCGTGTGCTCGCGCGGCCTCACCGGGGCCGTACTGCAGCGTCGGCACACCGCCGATGCCGGTCATCAAGCGCAGGTCGCTGCCGTACGGAGCGGTCCACGCCTCCTGCGGGCCGCCACCCACGGCGCTGTGCGCGGCACGGACGCGATCGAGGAGGTCGCTGCCCTCGGGCATGCGGCCGCTCGCGAACTGGCCACCCCACCACTCGATGGTGGCCGGGTGGTCGCGCAACCAAGGGTCGCGGCTGCACGCCTCGGCGACTGCCTGCTCCAGCTCGGCACGTGCTGCTTCCACCGGCTCGTCCAGCGCCACGCCGAGTCGGCCCTCGGCGACCAGCAGATCGGGAACCGATGATGCCCAGTCACCGGCGTGGATCGTGCCGATCGACAGTGGGTACGCCAACTGCCAGCGACTCGCCGAGGCCACAGGGTGGGCGTTGCGGCGCGCCTCCATCTCGTGCAGTGCGGCGAAGAGCGGGATGAACTTCTCGATCGCACTGACGCCCTCGGTTCGCCGCGACGCGTGGGTGGCGAGGCCCGGCACGCGCAGCCGGAACGTCAGCGCGCCGGCGTTGGCGGGGACCAGGTCGAGCTCGGTTGGTTCGGGGATCACGCAGGCATCTGCGCGCCAACCTCGAGCCAGCGTGCTGTAGGTGCCCAGGCCGCCATCCTCCTCGCCGAGTACGGCGGTGATGAGGAGATCGCCGGCCAGCGGCACGCCCGACTGGCGAATGGCCTCAGTGGCCCACAGCGCGGCGATGAAACCTGCCTTCATGTCGCAGCTGCCTCGCCCGTACAGGCGACCGTTCGCGATCTGAGCCTCGAACGGCTGCGTGCTCCACTGCGCCGGGTCGCCGACCGGCACGACATCGAGGTGACCGTTGAACAGCAGGGTGCGGGCGGCGCCGGGTGCAGCGCCGGGCAGCCGGCCGACGACGCCCCAGGCCTCGCTACGTTCCACCTCCATGCCGGGGAAGTCGGGCCGGGAGGTGATGTCGTCGAGCGGGATCTGCCAGTGGTCCACGTCGAGGCCGCGATCGGCGAACAACCGTGCGGCGTGAGCGATGGCTTCGTTCTCGTCGTCGGTGCCGCTGATGCTCGGGATGCGCACCAGTTCCTGGAGGAGCCGGGTCATCTCGTGCTGGCGTTCGTCGACCGCGTTCAACACCTTTGCCGCCTGGCTGTCGATCTCGATGTCGTTGCTCACTCGTTGCTGCTCCTCGGCATCGGGCGCGATTGTGTCGCCTGTCGCCACACTACGGGGGTTGCAGCACGCCCCGCAGCGGTGAACGGCTACTTCCAGCGTTGCCGTCAGTTGCGTCAAGACCGGGATGGACTGCACGAGTCGGTCGTGTAGCTTGCTATCACCCAACATGAAGGATCAGTTCCATGGCAACCGGCCCCAAGCTCACACCGCTCCAGGAAGTTGAAGCCCGTCGCGCTGCCGCCGCGGCCGATAAACCCAAGCGGGCGATCTCCGAGGAGGAGAAGGCGACGCGCAAGGACCGAGTGGCCAAGGCCAAGGACGCGTTGGCCCGCTCGGTGGGGGCCAAGGGCGATTGGGTCATCGCCGGTCGCGCCGCCTTGAAGACCTACCTGCAGCGTCTCAACGAGCCCAAGCAGCCCGACGACGCTCAGTTCGAAGCCTTGCTCGCCGCCCCGTTCACCCCACCACCGAAGAAGAAGACCAACGATCGTCGCTTCTGAGGGCGTCGCCCGGCCCTTGTGAAGTCGAGGCTGCAGCTTCAGGCGGTCGGTGTCGCCAAGCCGTCGATGGCGACACCGATCGCGCCCGGGGTGTCCACGCGTGTGGCGCCGGCCCGCACGGGAACGTGCGGGAACGGTTGCACCAGTGCCACTTCGGTGATGGTGCCATCGGCGGCGGTGATCGTCGCGTTCGTGGCCGCACTCGACGTGGGCACGGACACGAACACGTACGTTGCGCCGCGCACGACGATCGTGTCGATCGTGGGAACGAGCGCGAGATCGGCACTGGCCATGACGGAAGCCGACGTGCCGGGTCGATCCGGCGACGTCCACCACCAGAGGTACTGGGTTCGGCCATCGCGCTCGGCCAGTTGGAGGCCCGCCAACCACGCGGATCCGTCGCCGGCGAGTCCGTCGGCCACGGTCGCGAACTCACCGATCTGATAGTCGGGATGCAGGTGGTACAACATGTTCTTCCATTCCGATTCGGCCGCGCCGCGTACGGCGCGGCTGAACTCGAGCAGTTGGTCGGCGGCGACCGCTCCGGTGAGGCTGAGCACGTGGCCGCCGGTAGCCCAGATCACCACGGCGTCGCCGGTGGCCACGAGCGTGCCGCTGATGCGCCCATCCGTTTGTCGGAAAGGCCCATTCGCGAAGTAGGACAGAGTTGCACGGACATTCTCGATCGAGCCGTCCGCAACTCGAAGTGTGATCACTTCGCCTTCGTCGGTGAGCGAGCGCATCTCGGCGGTGACAGCGCCGAACAACAGCTGAGCAGCGCCCACCTCGTCGCCGACCAGCGTGAGGCCGAGATCTTCGATCACCCCGCGGGTGTCGTCAATGCCGTGGCCACGCAGGACGAGGCCGTTCGTGAATCGCGTCAGGTCACTGTCGCCGATGCCGGAACCGTGGATCGTCACCGTCCATCCCCCTCCGGCGTCGATGACGATGTCGGTCGTGTCCGGGCGGTCGCGCCGGCTCACCAGTTCGAGGCCGTCCACCACCCGGCGCGAGGAGTTCGTGAACATGTAGGAGTCGCCGACGTCGGGCACTGCCTGCACCGAGAGCCAGCGCGTTGTCGGGCTGTCGGCGGCCCAGAGCCGGAACATCGCTTCCTCGTCGAGCGGTGTGACGATGTCGACTGAGTAGGGCCGGAGGTCGGGGTGATCGATCACGAAGCGACCCGACGACACGGTGTCATCGGGCTCGGTCGGTGACAGGCGCAACCTCGCCGCCACCGTGGTGGTCGGCGCAGTGACCGCCGGGTCGTCGCCCGCGATCGCGAGGCCGATCCCGGCCGCGAGGACTGCCGCGCCGAGGCCGGCCATGAGCATGGTTCGCCTTCGGGAACCCGGCCTCGGGAGCCGAGGCGCCGAAGAGGTGCCGGTGGTGCCAGGCGTTCCGGGCGAGAAATACGGATCGTGCGGCGATAGCACTTCGATGATCTGCATGTCGCGGTCTCGGTCGCGCATCGGCCAAGTGTGCCACCTCGCGGAGGGCTTCAGGATCGTGAGTGGTCAGTCGTTGTCGAGCTTGTCGATGATGTGGTGAGCGGCATCGGCGAGGCGACCCTTGATGCCAGGCTCCGCAGCCAGCTCCTCGAGCCGAGCGTCGACCAGGCCGAGTTCGAACCGTGCGCCCTCGAGCGGCGAGATCTTCCCATCGTTGTTCAGGTCGTAGCTGACGAGGTCGAGCGCCTCGTCGGTCTCGCCGGTCGCGCCCCCGTCAGGGGCCGGGGTGTGGTCGCCGGTGGCGGGTTCGGTGGTTTCGTCATTCGACATGCTGCAAGTATGCCGCCACCCGGACCCTCCGGTCAGCCGTCAGCGGGCCCGCGAACGGAAGTGGATCCTGCACTACTGAGACGGGAATATACCCACTAGGGTATATGTTGAGATCGTCTGGAGGCCGCAAGCCGGCCCGAACACCGAGAGGACCAGAAATGACAACCGTGATCAAGGCCGATGACCAGGCCAGTTTTCAGCGTGAAGTGCTCGACTCCACCGTGCCGGTCGTGGTGGATTTCTGGGCCGCGTGGTGTGGCCCGTGTCGCGCGGTGGCGCCGGAGGTCGAGGCGCTGGCCGACAAGTACGGCGCAGCGATCAAGGTCGTGAAGGTCGACGTCGACGCCAACCAGGCAGTGGCCGGGCGCTACGGCATCCGCGGCATCCCGACGATCGGCTTGTTCGAGGGTGGCAAGCTCACCAAGCAAGCGGTGGGTGCCCGCCCCCGCCATGCCATCGAATCCGAGTTGGACCTCACCCGCTTTGCCGTGGCAGGAGGGCAGTGACCATGCGCGCCATCGAGACCACCACCAAGCTGTCCATGGCAGCCGCCGAAGCCGCCGTTCGCGAGACGCTCGCCGGCCAGGGTTTCGGTGTCCTCACCGAGATCGACGTCGCTGCCACGTTGAAGGCCAAGCTCGGCGTCGAGCGTGCCCCGCTGAAGATCCTCGGCGCGTGCAACCCGGAGTTCGCGCACCGGGCCCTGGAGCTCGACGAGTCCGTCAGCCTGCTGTTGCCGTGCAACGTCGTGCTCGCCGATACCGGCGACGGCACCAAGATCAGTGCAGTCGATCCGCGCGAGCTCATGACCGGCGAAGCATTCCAGGAGTTGGCGAGCGACGCCGCCGACCGACTCGTTGCTGCCCTGGCAGCCGTGCCCGCCGCGTAGGTCCGGCACAGCAGAGGAGTTCAGCCGGCCGCAAGGCTCGGCGCGAAGCAGCCGGTCAGGAACTCCACTGGTGGGTGTACGTCCTTGCGGCGATTCCGCGCGGGCCTGTGGCCTCGCGGCAGGGCTCGCAAGTGCACGACTGCGAGTGGCCACCAGAAACTGCCCACTGGCGGCCAATAGATCCGTCGTCGAGATGAACGCTTTGCGTGGTGGATCTTCGAGGTCCGACTACCCCGACGCCCGCCGCGGATACCCCCAAGATCACCCGAGTATTAAGCGGTATGGGACAGCTTTGTCGGATCC
>JANONE010000562.1:0-3747 GCA_031420675.1 Ilumatobacteraceae bacterium
GTGCGTCGAGTGCCAGGCGGCCGCTGCCGAATTCCGCTCGATTGCTGAGGCACTCAGCCACACCGACGCAACCAGCGCAGGACTGGTCGCGAACGCGGCACCCGCTGGGCTGACGAGACGGATCACCGCCCGAGTCGACGACGAGCGACGTCGACACGACCGCCGCCGCCGATACGCCGCCGTGTCTGCAGCCGCGGCAACACTGCTGATCGTCGTGTCTGTCCTGGCTCTGCGACCGTCCGCGTCGAACGACACACCGGTAGACCGAGTCGCGCTCGCCACAGCAGCAATACAAGGCGAGGTAACCCTGCAACCCCGCGCGTGGGGCACCCAGATCCACCTCGCGGGAACCGGTTTCATCCCCGGACAGCCTTACAACGTCTGGCTCGAAGAAGCCGACGGAACCCACGTTGCCGCCGGCACCTTCACCGGCGTCCGCAACACACAAATCACCGTCGTGCTCGCCAGCGCGCTACCACCCGCGGAGGCCGTTGCGATCGGCATCAGCAAACCAGACGGCACTCTCATCGTGCGCGCACCGCTCGACTGAGCTGTGCCTGGCACCAGGCCGGTTGTTGAGCACCGATTGGCAGACGAGTTCGTAACGAGTGTCACGAACGCCTGTGGTGACAGCACGCCCGGTGATGACAGGTCTGCACCCTGGCTACCAGCTAGTTGTCGCTGACAGACTCGGCTCATGGCTCGGAGACTTCAATCAGTGGGAGTGTTCCGAGGTGTCGGCCAGCTGAAGTACGTTCACCTCACGTTCATGCAGAATTCACCAGCGCTCAGCCACACAGGTCGGTCGCGCGCGATCATCTTGGAGGGAAACGATGAAGTCGACAGTGGAGTGGAATGCACCCGGTCCGGGCCCGTGGCAGCAGGACAGCGCGCACAACCCGGTCGCCCAGACGCGCATTATGCAGCACGTCTATCCGGAGGGCTTCAACCGCGGGTTCAGCGAGACTTTCGCGGTCTACGGCGTGCTGCTCGACCGCCTCGCGATGGGTGTCGTCAACGGTTTCACGTACCACCAGCCGCAGCCGTTCGATCTCCCTGGCCCCGATGGGCCCAAGGATCCCGAGTGGATCGGGGCCGAGTTCGGCCGACGGGTCGGGGTGGCGGCGCAGGCGTTCGAGGGGCGGATATGGCGAGATGCGATCGGCGAGTGGGACGGCGTCGACAAGCCAGCATCGATCGCACGCCATCGTGAGCTCGATGTCGACCTCTCGGCACTCGACGATGCACAGCTCGGTGTGCATATCGACGCGTGCGCGGCCCATGTGACCGCGATGGTGTACCAGCACCACCGTTACAACTCCCATGCGCTCGTACCGGTGGGCGACTTCCTCCTCAATGCCTTGCAGTGGACGGGTCAGCCGGTGGCCGCCTTGCTCGCGGTTTTCGACGGTCACTCGCCCGTGTCGAACGTGGTGGCACCGGAGATGGAGCCCGCGCTCACCGCACTTCACGGCGATGTCGAGGCGCAGGAGATACTCGCCGGCGCCGGTGATCCCGTCGATGTGCTCGCCCGTCTCCGTGCACGCCTGCCGGAGGTCGGCGAGTACGTCGACGCCGTGCACTTCCGCGTGATGGACGGCTTCGACATCAGCAACCCCACCATCGGCGAGCGGCCCCAGACCATCGTCGGTCGACTCGCGTGTGCCCTCCACGTCGACACCGACCATGCGAAGGAGCGTTCGGCCGCGGCCGCGGCCTCGCTGCGGGAGATGGTGCCGGCCGAGAACAGATCCACCTTCGACGACCTTCTCGGCGAAGCTCGCCTCGTCTACCGCCTCCGTGACGAGCGAGGGATCTACAGCGAGATCTCCGCGATCGGTCTGCTGCGACTCGCGCTACTCGAGCTCGGCCGCCGGCTGGCGCGCGCCGGCCGGATCCAGGAGGCAGACGACGTGCTCGACGCCGGACTCGACGAGATCCGGGGTTTGAACGTCGGTGCCGAGGCGCCGGCCGCGTCCGAACTGCACCAGCGGGGGATCGATCGCTTGAACCTCACCCTGCAGGGCCCGCCCCGCTACCTCGGCGATCCGCCGCACCCGCCGCCGTCCACCGAAGGACTCCCGCCGCCGATGGCGCGCCTGATGTCGTCGGTCGGGTTCATGATCAACGGCATCCTGGGCCAGATGGAGGTGCCCGAGGGAAACGCCACCACCGTTGTCGGTATCTCCGGTGCGCAGGGCACCTACGAAGGGGCTGTGCGCGTGGTGCGTTCGGTCGACGACCTGCTCGATCTCGAACAGGGTGACGTGCTCGTCGCTCCCACCACCGGAGAAGCGTTCAACTCGATGCTGCACCTCGTGGGCGCGATCGTCACCGATCACGGCAGCTTCATCTCGCACGCTGCGATCGTGTCGCGGGAGATGGGCATCCCAGCCGTGGTGGGGACGATCGACGGCACGCGCCGGTTGGCGGCGGCCAAGCGGGTTCGGGTCGACGGCACAACCGGCCGGGTGACGATCCTCGAATGACGACAATCCTCGAATGACGATTGCCGGATGACATCCACCACCGAGCACACAGTCCCGGCGATCACCATCGCAGGGATTGCGCTCGCGTCGGCGCTCGTGCCGCTGAACTCGACCATGATCGCTGTTGCGCTGCCGAACATCGCCCGCGACTTCGACATCTCCAAGAGCCATGCGAGCGTCCTGATCACGCTGTATCTGGTCGCGATGCTGGTGGGGCAACCGCTCGCCGGTCGGTTGGGCGACGCGCTCGGTGCACGTCGCCTGGCGACATTCGCGGTGACGGGATTCGGGGCGTGCTCGATCGGAGCGATGATGGCCACCTCGTTCGGGCTGCTGGTGGTCCTGCGCGCGCTGCAGGCCACCTTCGCCGCGGCGCTGTCGCCGAGCGTGCAGGCGATGTTGCGTGAGGTGGTGCCGTTGGAGGAGCGGGGAAGGGCCTTCGGCCTGCAGAGCTCGGTGATCGGTGTCGGTGCCGGTCTCGGCCCGGTCATCGGAGGCCTGGCCACCGCCGCGTTCGGATGGCGCGCCATCTTCGGGGTCAACCTGCCGATCGTGGTCGCCGTGTTGTACGTCCTGCGCCGACACATGCCGGCGCCCACCGTCGCGCCAGGGCGCCGCCCCACAGCAGCCGGCGATCGCGGCGCTCCGCCCATCTTCAACCGAGTCTTCAGCGCGGCCTTCTCCACGCAGGCGTTGTCGACCTTTGCTCAGTACACGCTGTTGCTGGCGGTGCCGATCGTGCTCGATAGCCGCGGCTGGAGTGCTGCCACCACCGGCATTGCACTGACGGCTCTGACGCTCGGCATGGTGGTGATGGGCCCGTTCGGCGGACGGCAGGGCGACGTTCGCGGTCGGCGGCGACCGGTGCTCGTCGGGCTGTCGGTCACGCTCATCGCCGTCGCGGTGTCCGCCGTCGTCGGTGACGACGTGCCGTCGTGGCTATTGGTGACCACGCTTGCGTTGTTCGGCCTCGGGCTCGGCCTGGCGACGCCGAGCATCATGACGGCCGGGATCGAAGCTGCACCCGAGCGCCGCATCGGGGCCGCCGCTGGTGTGCTGTCGGCCAGCCGCTACGTGGGCAGCATCGCTGCCACCCTCGTGCTCGCGGGCGTCGTGAGCGACGACGGCGAGGGGCTCTCGCTGATGCTGCTGGTGTGTGCGATCACGCTCATGCCGGCGCTGGCGTGCGCCCGCTGGCTCCCGGGGCGGCGCTCGGCGAGGCTCGAGCTCGTGGGCTGAGAACGCGAAATCTCGTCTG
>JANONE010000563.1:0-1925 GCA_031420675.1 Ilumatobacteraceae bacterium
GTCCCCCAACGGCTCGCTCGACAAGAACCCAACAATGTGGTTCCCCCAATCACAGGGTTCAAAGGTTGAGAGGCCCCGCTTCCCCGGAAGCGGGGCCTTTCCCGTTCTCCCCTTTCTGACGGCCGTTCCACCGGTGCCCTACAGTGGCGCCCATGACAAGGGGCCGTTGATGACAAGGGGCCGTTCATGACAAGGGCTGGTCGCCGCGCCGCGCAGGGTGCCGCCTTCTTCGATCTCGATCGCACCCTGCTGGCCGGCGCGTCCGGCGAGGTGTTCTCGCGTGCCTTGCGTGAAGCCGGGCTGGTCAGCCGTTCCATCCCGGGTGAGAATCTGCTGTACAAGCTGTTCAACACCATCGGCGAGACGTTGCCGTCGATGGCGCTGGCACGCCAGGGAGCCATCTTCGCCAAGGGCCGCCAGCGCTCGGTCCTCCAGCAAGCGGGGAACAGCGCAGCTGGGGCCCTTGCGGCCATGGTGCAGCCGTTGGCCGCGCCACTGTTTGCCGAGCACCGTGCGGCCGGCCGGCCGATCGTGATGGCCACCACCAGCCCCTACGACCTGGTGAAGCCGCTGGCCGATCTGCTCGGCCTCGATGATGTCGTGGCGACCCGCTACGGCCTCAACGCCGACGACACCTACGACGGCACGCTCGTCGGCCCGTTCGTGTGGAGTGCCGGCAAGTTGGCCGCCGTTCGCGACTGGGCCGCACAACGCAGCGTCGATCTTGCAGAGAGCTACGCGTACAGCGACAGCATCTATGACACGCCGCTGCTGGCCGCCGTCGGGCACCCGTTCGTGGTCAACCCAGATCCGCGCATGAGGCTGATGGCCGCGGCCCGCCGCTGGCCGACCCTCGACCTATCCGCGGCGGCGACCCTCGCGAAGGACGTCTCGTCGATGGCCAGGATCCCTGTCGTCAACATGGAGATCCAGCGTCTGGCGCTCAGCTTCACGCACCCGTTGTTCTTCCCCTACGCGAAGTTCCGCATCACCGGCATCGAGCACATTCCCGCGTCCGGCCCGGCCATCGTCGTCGGCAACCACCGCAGCTACTTCGATGCCGCCGCGCTCGCCGTGGCGATTGCGCGCACCGACCGAACGGTGCGCTTCCTCGGCAAGAAGGAAGTCTTCGATGCTCCGGTGGTCGGCCAGATCGCGGCGGCGATGGGCGGTATCCGGGTCGATCGTGGTACGGGCAGCGAGGAACCGTTGCAGGCTGCCGCCGACGCTTTGGCCAACGGCGACCTGGTGGCCATGATGCCCCAGGGCACCATTCCTCGTGGCAAGGCCTTCTACGACCCGGTGCTGAAGGGCCGATGGGGCGCCGCCCGGCTGGCTGCGCTGGCCAGGGTGCCGGTGATCCCCGTGGGCATCTGGGGCACGGAGAAGGTGTGGCCGCGGTCGGCTCGAGTGCCCAACATGCTCAACGTCGTCACTCCACCCACCATCACCATCACCGTCGGTGGACCGGTCAAGTTGGGCTACCGCAGTGCGGAGGCCGATACGAAGAAGATCATGAAGGCGCTGATGGATCTGCTGCCGCCGGAGAGCCGCGAGCATCGCACGCCGACCGCGGAGGAGATCGCACTGGCGTTGCCGGCCGGCTACAAGGGCGACGAGGGCAAGGAACCGGTTCGTCGCCCCGGCAGCGACTGACCGGCGCGTCAGGCGTTCTTCGGGGGCCGCGGCACGAACGGGCTGGTGCGGGCGACGTACTCGACGTAGCCCTTGCGCCGCTTCACCAGCGACTTCTCCAGCAAGGTCACGCCACTCACCCGGCGCAGCGCGAGCAGGAGCAGGGGGACACTGACGGCTCGTCGCTGCAAGGCGCTCACGGCGGCGAACCATAGTCACGCTGGAAGGAGTGTGCGTTGCCCTGCCCGAACTTCGGCTGGTCAGGAGTTGAACTCGGTGACGAGTGGGGA
>JANONE010000564.1:0-3710 GCA_031420675.1 Ilumatobacteraceae bacterium
GGCGAGGTCTGCAAGGTGATCTCATGGTCGGGCGCGGTGTCCGCGGGCGGCTCGTTCTGCGGACCGGATGGGCCGCGGTCGCCACCCCAACCACCTTCGCCGCGGATGAACACGGCCGAACGAGTGCTCCACAGCGGGTCGCCGTCCACCGACTTGACCTCGTTCTGCATCACGACGACGGCAGCCTTGACCTTGTCGTACATCGCAACGACCTTGTCCTGCACGGTGGCCGCCGCTTCCACCGGAATCGGCCGGTGCAACGTGATGGCTTGCGAGCCATGCACCAGCAAGGCCCAGTTGAACGACCCGATCTGGCTCATCGCGCTGGCGCCCGGCGAGGCACTGCCCGAGCCGGCAACGACGGCGAACGTGGGGAACACCACCTGCGACGTGTGCTGCGTGTTCTCGGTGGTGAACGGCAGGTCGGCCTGGCCGGCGCCGATGCCCACTGCATAGAGCAGGGCATCCTTCGACGTCCAAGAGATGTGGCGCACATCCCCCGTGGCGCCGACTGCATCAGGATTCAACGGCATTGGTAGCTCCTCTCATTCGTTGTGTCGTCACTTCTGCTGGGGCTGTGGCCAGCCGCCGGGTTCGCCGTTCATGCCCGAGTTCGGGCGGGCCTGGGCGAGCAGTTCGGCGACGACCGGGCCGAGTTGTGTGGGGTCGTCGACCGGGGCGTGCTTGGGACCGCGCACCCAGCCTTCGGCAATGGCGAGTATCTGGCCGCTGGCCTCGAACACGCGGCCGGTGACCCCGGCCGACTCCTCGCTGGCGAGCCAGGTGACGATCGGGGCGATCCAGCGCGGCGAGCGAGCTTCGCGCGCTTCGTCGGTCTCGGGGGCCGGGCCGAGGCCTTCCGTCATGCGGGTGAGGGCCACCGGGCCGACGGAGTTGACCGTCACGCCGTAGCGGCTGAGCTCGAGCGCGGCGATGTTGCTGAAGGCGGCAATGCCGGCCTTGGCCGCGCCGTAGTTGGTCTGGCCCGGGTTGCCGTAGATGCCACTGACCGAGGTGGTGTTGATGATTCGACCCGAGACCGGCTTGCCGGCCTTGCTCTGCTCGCGCCAGTAGGCAGCAGCCCAACGGCTGGGTGCGAAGGTGCCCTTGAGGTGCACGTTGATGACGGCATCCCACTCTTCCTCGGTCATGTTCACGAGCACTCGGTCGCGCAGGATGCCGGCGTTGTTGACCACCGCATGCAGGTCGCCGAAGGTCTCGATGGCGGTGTTGATCAGGCGCTGGGCGCCTTCCCACGACGACACACTGTCGCCGTTGGCGACTGCTTCGCCGCCCATGGCGACGATCTCCTGCACCACTTGCTCGGCCGGGCTGAGGTCGCCACCGCTGCCATCGACGTTGCCGCCGAGGTCGTTGACGACCACTTTCGCGCCATGGAAGGCGAGGCTCAGGGCGTGCTCGCGGCCGATGCCGCGACCTGCACCGGTGACGATGGCGACACGGCCTTCACACAGTCTGCTCATTGGGGTACCTCTCAGTTTCCACATACTCGACTCGTCGGGCGCTCGCCCGTGGCGACCGCATCATAAGGTGGAGCACATGTGTGACTGCGAGCCGACGCGACGAGAAGCCCTCGGGATCATGGCCGCAGCGGGTGCAGCGCTGGTGGCCGGCCACGTCGTAACGTCGACCCGGCTCGCACAAGCTGCTCCTGCGGCCGTGCCTGCCGTCGAGGTGATGCCCGGCCTTTCCATCTATCCGCGCGCAGCGTGGGGTGCCGACCTGCCACCAAAGGGCCCGATCCACAGCGAGAAGCCGCAGTTCCTGCTCGTGCACCACACGGCAAGTACCAACAACTACTCCAACGCCCGCGACGTGATTCGCAGCACGTACAGCTACCACACCAGCTCCGCCAAGGGCTGGAGCGACGTGTGCTACCAGTTCTTCGTCGGTCGCGACGGCGATGTGTGGGAGGGGCGCGCCGGCGCCCTGGCGGGTCCGGTGGAGGCCGATGCGTCCGGCGGCAGCCAGGGTTTCGCCCAACTTGTGTGCCTGTTGGGTGACTTCACCTCCGTGAGGCCCACGGCCGCTGCCTGGGCCGCAACGGCGAAGGTGCTGGCGTGGCTCGCCGACAGGTATCGCTTCGATACGTCGCCCGGTGCCACCACCACGTTCATCTCGCGCGGCTCCGACAAGCTGAAAGCCGGCACCACGGTGACCACCCCGATCATCGCCGGTCACCGTGACGTGACGTACACCAGCTGCCCGGGCGACACGTTGTACCCACTGCTGCCCGACCTGCGGACCCGCGTCATCACCGCGCGCGCTGCTTGGGACGGCGTCATGCGACCCGCGTTACGAATGGGCACAGTGACGCTGTAGCTCGTCAGCCGTAGCCTCTGCGGGCGTGTCCGAACCTGCCACCATCCACCTCGATGCCCCCGACGCCTTCGACGCGCTGGTCGCCGACGTACTGGTGATCGGCGGCGGCCCGGCGGGCGCTTCCACCGCCATCTGGCTGCGCCGCTCGGGCCGCACGGTGATCGTGGTCGACAAGGCATCGTTCCCGCGCGACAAGTGCTGCGGCGACGGGCTCACGACGCTCGCGTTGCGCGAGCTGCAACCCTTGGGCTTGTTGCCCGAGCAGGTGCCCAACTGGCAGACGGTATCCGCTGCCTGGCTGCGTTCGCCCTCCGGTCGGGAGGTGTGCCTGCCGTTGCCGGCGGGTGGCATCTTCGCCGCCACCACGCCGCGTCGCGAGCTCGATGCGGCGCTGCTTCGCCTGGCCCACGAGGCCGGCGCCCAGGTGCACGAAGGTCACGCGCTGGCGGCGTTGCGACAGTTCGGCGACAGGGTCGAGGCCGATGTGGATGGGCTGGGCACGGTGACGGCGCGTTACGTCGTTGCTGCCGACGGCATGTGGTCGCCCGCTCGCAGGCTGCTGGGACTGGCGGAGCCGGGGTACCTGGGCGAGTGGCACGCGTTCCGGCAGTACGTCAACGGCGTCACCGGCCCCGCTGCCGATCGACTGTACGTATGGTTCGAGCCCGACTTCCTGCCCGGGTACGCATGGAGCTTCCCGTTGCCCGATGGCCGGGTGAACCTCGGCTTCGGCGTGCGGCGCGATGGCAGCCGCACCGGCAAGGCGATGAACGCGGATTGGGCGGGGCTCATCGATCGCCCGCACATCCGCGCCGCGCTCGGCCCCTCGGCGGAGCTGGAGGATCGAGTCACGGCGTGGCCGATCCCCGCCGGTATCGATCGCGCCGTGCTGTCGGCGGGTCGGGTGCTGTTCGTGGGCGATGCGGCTCGCGCCACCGACGTGATGACGGGTGAGGGCATCGGCCAGGCCGTGCTCACCGGTCGACTTGCGGCCGAGGCGCTGTCGGCGGGCGGCGCACTCGCACCGTCCACCGTGCGCGCCGCCTACGAGCGATCGGTGCGCCACCACCTGTTCGCCGACCATCGCTTGTCGAAGGTGCTCAACGGATGGCTGGCGCGCCCGCTGCTGGCGCGCGGGGCGATCCGGGTCGTCGGGCTGAACGGCTGGACCCGCCGGAACTTCGTGCGCTGGATGTTCGAGGACGAACCACGGGCCATCGTCCTCACCTGGCGCCGCTGGCACCGCCGCTTCTTCCGCCAACCCGCCCCCTACCGCTGACCCCACCGACCCCTCCCCCGAGTCCCTGCCCCCCGGTCCGAGTCCGTGCCCCCCGGGCCGAGTCCGTGCCCCCCGGTCCGAGTGCTGC
>JANONE010000565.1:0-9363 GCA_031420675.1 Ilumatobacteraceae bacterium
GCCACGCCGGCAAGCTCCATCGGTACGTTCAGCCAACCGCGCTCCAGCGAGGGCACCTGGTTGGCGCCCCACGAGCCGCTGAACGGCCACCAGAAGACCTTGGTCGCGCTGAAGGCGCCATCCCACACGAGGTGCAGCAGCATGCCGATCGGCAGGCCCAGCAGCAGCCGTCGGATCGGCTTGCGCCCGGCCGTCACCAGCATCACCAGCGCGAGCGCGCCAACGGCGATGGTGAGGCTGTGCGCCCAGCGGGCCTGGCCGAAGGGCACGTCGACGAGGTCGGGCGCGACCGACCCGATCAGCAGCAGCCGGTAGTCGAAGCGGGGATCGGTGAACACGTAGTACACCGACAGCAAGGAAGTCCCGAGGAACCAGAGGAACACGTGATGCCTAACGGACGATGATGCGCCCGCATTGCGGGCATTCGGAGAGATCGTCGACCGGCACGGCCTTCACCACATCCAGCTCACGCGGTGAGAGATCCATATGGCAGCCGCTGCAATGCGAACCCTCCAGCCGGGCAACACCAACACCGCCGAACTGCTTGCGCACTCGCTCGTAGAGCCCGCTGCCGTCAGCGCCCAGAACCGCCACAGCCGATTGGCGCTGCTGGTGCAGGCCGGCGAGCTGTTCATCGATCGCGGCGTGGACGGTGTCCAACTCGGTTTGCGTGGCCGCGACAGCCGCCTCGTGGGCCGGCAGCTCTGCCGCCAGCACCGCCAGCGCCGCTTCCGCCTCTGATTGCTCCTCGAGCGCCACCAGTTCCCGGTCGTCGAGCACGCCGCGTTGGGCGTTGATGTTCGCGATCTCGTGCATCAGCGCCTCCGCTTCGCGCGGGGCGATGACCGTCTTCAGCTGCGCCTCCAGGCGGGTGCGCTTCTTGGTGAGCTCGCCGGCAGAGTGTTCGGCCGCCTCGATCGCAGCCTGCGCGGCATCGATGCGCTGCTGGGCGGCGGCAAGGCCGGCCCGAACCTTGGCCAGCGCCGCCGAAGCCTGTTGGTGGGCGACGACCTCTGGCACCCGAGGGCGTTTGTGGGTGATGACATCGAGCGTGGTGTCGAGGTCTTGGAGCGCGAGAAAGGCGGAAGGGTTCATTAGCCCTTCTTCTGTACCACAACGTTGCCCGGCGGAAAGGCACAGACGTATACGAATGTCTTCGCCGCGATCGATGGCATCGGCGCACGCGGGTCGAGCACATAGTAGGGAACGGCGGTACCACTGGAGATCTGCACCACCACGGCTCTCGGCGCGGTGGTCGGCGCGGCGCTGTCCTCGGGAGGTGGATCGCCCGGCAACGTGGACACCGGCTCGGCGATGGTCGTGCTCACCGTCGTGACGGGCCCCGTGGCGGGCAACGTCCCGGAGACCAACTTGGCCAGGCACTCCTCGCCCGGCACGTAAAGCCGCGCCGCCTTGCGCGGGACCGCAGGTGGCGGCGGCCAATCGACCACCGGCAGGTTGACGTGTGCCGCCTCCATGAAGGCACCCCAGATGCGGGCCGGGTAGTCGGCCCCCTGCACCTTGCCGTTGCGGCCCATCTCGTCACGGAACTCGGCGACGCCAACCATCGGCGTGTAGCCGTTGGGGTCGCCCACCCACACGGCGGTCGTGATCTGCGGCGTGCCGCCGATGAACCAGGCGTTGGTGTTCTCGAACTGTGTGCCGGTCTTGCCCGCCGCCGGCCGCGAAAAGTTGCGCAGGTTGCGGGCGCCGGTACCTGAACGGATGACACCCTTCAGCGTGAACACCGTCGCATTGGCGACACCCGCGTCGAGCACCTGGACGCCTGCGTCGATGTGGGTGTAGAAGCGGGTGCCGTCAGGCTTCTCGATGAACTCGACGTAGTACGGGTCGTGGTGCAGGCCCTGGTTGGTGATGGTCTGCAAGCCGGCTGCCATGTCCATGGGCGTCAACGGGTTGTTGCCGGTGGCAGTGAGCGGCAGCGGCTTGAACGACTCGCGTTCGGACTCGGGTTGCCCCTGCTTGAAGTAGGCGGAGTGGGCCATCCGATACACGGAATCGACGATGCGGTGCAGCCCGACCGCATAGGTGAGCCGAACGAAACCGCAGTCGCTTGACGACCACGTGTTGCGGCCGTTCAGCGGACCGATCTCGATGTTGCCGCCCTTCACGGTCTTGGTGGTCTCCCTGCCGTCCTTGAAGTCCGGCACGGTGCAAGGAGACGTCCCATTGATGATGTCGTTGGGCTGCGCGCCGGCCTGGTACGCCGCGGCGAGGATGAATGCCTTGAGGGCGGAGCCGGTCTGGCGGGGCACGAGCGCCATGTTCACCTCGCCTGCCGGTACGTCGGTGCGCAAGCCGCTGCCACCGACCATCACCCGGATCGCGCCGCTGGCGGTGTCGAGTGCCACGACCGCGGCGTCGAACCCGATCGAGTTGATCGGCAGGATGTCACGCGCCATCTCGGCCTGGGCCTGCAGTGTGGGGTCGAAGGTGGTGTGAATGCGCAGGCCACCGCGATACAACTGCGTTGCCCGCTCCTGCTCGGTGGCGCCCAGGATGCTCGTCTTCGTCAACAGGTAGTCGCGCAGCGCCAGTGTGAAGTAGGTGGGCACCGTACTGAGTGTGGGGATGGTGCGGACCCGTTCGGGTAGCGGCCAGTTCTCGACGAGGTCGGCACCCTCCACCTCCGTTACCAGACCCACTGCTTCCAAACGCTCGACCACCTGTGTGAACCGACGGTGGGACTGCTCGAGGTTGCGGATCGGGTCGTAGCCCGACGGAGAACGAACGAGGCCGGCGAGGAACGCACCCTCGACCATCGTGAGCTCGCCTGCGTTCTTTGCGAAGTAGACCTCGGCTGCGGCCTGCAAGCCGTAGGCGTTGTTGCCGAAGAAGACGGTGTTGAGGTACCGCTCGAGGATCTCGCCCTTCGTCATCTTCTTTTCCAGCATCGTCGCGAAGTGCGCTTGCAGCGCCTTGTAGCGACCGTCACGGGCGAGACCCGCGAGGAACTCGTTCTTCACCACCTGTTGCGTGATCGTGCTGGCCCCTTGAGTGGGCGCATCGCTGGCGAAGTTGGAGAGCAACGCACGGAAGAACCCGCGCAGGTTCACCCCGTGATGCGAGTAGTACTCGTTGTCCTCGACAGCGAGGAGCGCGTCGATCACCTCGGTGGGCACCTGATCGAGCTTGATCGGTTGGCTGTTCTCGCGTTCGTAGACCGCGATCACATTGCCCTGCACGTCGTAGACCAGGGTGCGCTGCGACAGCGGTTGGAACTCGGGCAGGTCCACCGGCAGTTCTTCGTGGGCGTTGGCGATCTGCCACAGCCGCGGGGCGACGGCAAGCACGACGCCCGTGGTCAACAGGGCGCCAGCCAGGATGATGGCGACGAATCGCAGAGGCCAGGCAAATCGGTGCACGACGTCCGTCACGATACTTGCGGCACGGCATCGGCGGGTATCACCTGCACGTGTACGGTGCGTTGCATGACGCTCCGACCCTTCCGTTTCGGCATCCAGGCCTCCAACGCCCCCTCGCGCGCCGAGTGGGTGTCGCTCGCCCAGCGGACCGAGGGCAACGGCTTTTCGTGCCTCACCATGCCCGACCACTTCGGCGACCAGTTGGCCCCGGTACCGGCGATGATGACGGCCGCCGACGCCACCACCGACCTGCGCATCTGCGCGCTCGTGTTCGACAACGACTACAAGCACCCAGTGGTGCTCGCCAAGGAACTGGCGACGATGGATCTGCTCAGCGATGGTCGGGTGGAGATCGGGCTCGGCGCAGGCTGGATGATCACCGACTACGAGCAACTCGGCATGACATACGACTCACCCGGCGTGCGCATCGACCGCTGTGTGGAGGGCCTGCACATCATCAAGCAATCGATGCAGCCGGGGTCGTTCTCGTTCGAGGGCAAGCACTACACGATCACCAACTACGACGGACTGCCCAAGCCGGTGCAGTCGAAGGTGCCGCTGCTCATCGGCGGCGGCGGCAAGCGCGTGCTCGGCATCGCCGCCCGCGAAGCCGACATCGTGGGCATCAACCCCAGCTTGCACACCGGAGTGATCGGCGTCGAGACGTTCGGCCAGATGACCGCCGATGCGGTGGACGAGAAGGTCGCCATCGTTCGTGCGGCTGCCGGCGATCGCATCGCCGACATCGAGCTCAATATCCGCGCCTTCCTGGTGAACGTCACCGACGATGGCGCCGGCGCACGCAGCCGCCTGGCGAGCAGCCTGGGTGTCGATGAAGCGATGTTGCTCAGCTCGCCGTTCGCGCTCATCGGGTCGCCCGCCGAGCTGATCGAACGTCTGCTCGAGCGGCGCGAGCGGTGGGGTTTCTCGTACGTGATCGTGGGCGCGGACGACGTCGACAAGTTCGCACCCGTCGTCGCTGCGCTCACCGGCAAGTGACATGACGAAAGTCGCGCTGTGCGGCGCCGGCGATCACTCGCCTTGCGCGGCCAACCACTCGTCGCGCAGGATGCTGTAGAGCACGTGGTCGTAGAAGCGGCCGTCACGTTCCTCCGCATTGCGCACCACGCCCTCGCGCGTCAGCCCGGCCTTCTCCAAGGCGCGCTGCTCGGCGAGGTTGTCGGCTGCCGTGTCGCTCTGCACGCGGTGCACGCCGTACTCGCCGAACAGGTGGGCGACCAACAGCCGTTGAGCCGTTGTGCCGTATCCCTTGCCACGGAACTGCGGCAGGATGGCGATACCGATCGCGGGGCAGACGCTGCCGTCGGAGGGCCCCCACTGCTGGGGCCGCCATGACACGTCGCCGATCGGCTCACCGTCGAACTCGACCACCAGGCGTCCACCGCGGCGGTCGATGAAACCATCGCACTGGAACTGGTGATGCAGGCGGCCGAGCAGGTCGTCGAGGTCGACCGGACCCGACCAGTTGTGTTCACCCACGGCTTCGCGATCCGCCGCCATCGACACCATCCACGACAGATCGTCGCGCCGTACCTGGCGGAGGCAAATGTCGGGCATAACGTCATTGTGCTGCGCAGTGGGTCAGTTCCCTCGCGTCGTGCGAGAAGCCCGGTACCCGATGGGCGGCGGCTACTCGAGGCCCAACTTGCGGGCGAGAAACTCGAGGGTCTGGTAGACGATGTATCCGAGCGACCCGAAAGCTGCTGCCGGCAGGATCCAAATCGCGGCGATTGCCGCGACCAGGCCGCCGCCGAACTGCCTGCCCCACAGCGGTGCCGCGGCAACGGGCAGCAGAAACGCAATCAGTAGCAGCAGCCAGATGTCCAACGGGTGGCTCCAGCCGAACAGCGCTGATCCGGTGGCGCTCACGAACGAGGCAAGACCGGTGACCGCGAGCACTATCCACACGCCGACCGAAAGTCGTCGGATTCCTCCGGCCGCCCACCGTGAGCGAAGTGCGACCGCAGACCACATGATCCATCGCTTGACCCACGGCACGCCGGCGGATCTCATCATCTCGCGAAAGAAACGATCCGAAAGCGTGTCGCTGCCGAGCAGTCCCGTGTTCGGCTGGTCCACGATGAGCTGATCGTGAATGATGGCTGCGAGCGTGTGGACGCCGTACGTGTTCTCGAACCAACGCATGAACAGCGGTATCGACGCCATGTCCGTCGGGTTCTCCGTCGTGGGCGTGAACGTTCGGGCGTCGTCAACTGCGCGCCGAGCGTCGGGCGCACTGCTGCCATCGCTGACCAGCCGGCCGATGAGCATCTTCTCCACAGCGGTGTCGCTGAACCGGAAGGCCTTCGTCACCAAGAACTGTGACCTGTCGATCTGAACGAGCCCGACCTCGCCGCCGGGGCCGGACACCTCGAAGCCCGAGCTCTTGGCGACACGCCAGGGACTCCACGACACGACGGCGTTCGAGGGATCGGCCATCTCAGCACTCCCTTCCAAGTTGCTTCAGCGCAACGCTAGACCAGGTGCATCTCCGACGCGTGCTCCCATGTGGTCGTTCGCTCACTGCACCGGCCAAGATGGGGGCATGGCTTCGCGTCGAACCCACATCGACACCCTGCGCGACGGTTTTTTCGACGTGCTGGTCGTCGGCGGCGGCATCAACGGTGCCGTCACTTCGGCGGCGCTCGCCGGTCGCGGGGCCTCGGTGGCACTGATCGACAGTGGCGACTTCGGCCACTTCACCAGCCAGGAATCGTCCAACCTGGTGTGGGGTGGCTTCAAGTACCTGGAGAACTACGAGTTCCTCCTCGTGTTCAAGCTGTGTCGGTCGCGGAACCGCCTGATGAAGGCCTACCCCGACAACATCAAAGAGATCAGCTTCCTCGCCAGCCTGGACGAAACGTCCCGGTACCCGCCGTGGTTCGCGGGGATGGGTGCCTTGGGCTACTGGATCATCGGCCAGTTCGGCACCCGCTACCCGCGGTTGCTGAGCAAGGAGAGGATCCGCGAGGAAGAACCCGTCATCGACACCACGTCGGTTCGTGGGGGCATCGAGTACCGCGATGCCTACCTGATCGACAACGACTGCCGGTTCGTGTTCTCGTTCGTGCGCTCGGCCTTGGACGCCGGCGCGACGGCGGCCAACTATGTGGAACTCGTCTCCGCGCAACGGCGGGGCGAACGGTGGGTCGCCCGGTTGCGCGACGTCGACTCGGGCGAGGAGTTCTCCACCTCGGCGAAGGTGCTGGTGAACGCTGCCGGCCCGTTCGTCGACGACCTCAATGCCAGCTGGGGCTCGCGCACCGAGCATCGCATCGTGTACTCGAAGGGCATCCACCTGGTGGTGCCGCGCCTCACCACCGGCAAGCACCGGCGCGTGCTGGCCTTCTTCGACGACACACAGCGACTCTTCTACGTGATCCCCATGGGTGCACGGTCGGTCATCGGCACCACCGACACGCGCATCGACGACCCGTTCACGGAGGTGAACGACGCCGACCGCAACTTCCTGCTCGAGCAGATCAACAACCGGCTCAACCTGCAGCAGCCGCTCACGCCGGCCGATGTGATCGCCGAGCGCTCGGGTGTGCGGCCACTGGTTGTCAACACCGGCGGCGCCGACCAACGCGACGTCGACTGGACGTCGCTCAGCCGCAAGCACGCGATCGAGACCGATCGTCGGGCCAGTCTCGTGACGATTTTCGGCGGCAAGCTGACCGACTGCCTGAACGTGGGCGAGGAAGTGGCGGCGGCCGTCGAATCGCTCGGCGTGCCGCTGGAGAAGGATCTGAAGAACTGGTACGGCGAGCCGGCGAAGGCCACCCGCACCGAGTTCTACCGCCAGGCCCGACTGATGAAGATCGACGCGCTGCGGTCGAAGCCAGATGTCGAGCCGCTCAGCGACCGCCTGTGGCGCCGCTACGGCCGGCGGGCCTTCTCGATGCTGGAGGCCATCCGCGACGACCCGCAGATGGGCGAAGACATCATGGAGAACGCCGACTACCTGCGTGTGGAGCTGCACCTGGCCGCCAACACGGAGATGATCACCAAGTTGGAGGACTTCATGCGCCGCCGCTCGAAGATCGAGCAAGTGGTCAGCGACGACATCATCCGGCAGAGCTCCGGACTCGACGAGGTCGCGCGCATCCTCTTCGGCGACGACGCCGACCGGCGGCTGCAGGAATACCTGGACCAGCTGAGATGAGCCGGGTTCAGCGCACCCGCACCGGAATGGAACGCGGACCGCGCACCTGACCACCGGCCCAGGTGACCTTGGCCGGGTCGACCACTTCGAACTCGGGAATGCGCGACAGCCACTCCTCCACCGCCACCCGCAATTCCATGCGGGCAAGGTTGGAGCCGGCGCAACGGTGGATGCCGGCGCCGAACGCAAGGTGGCGGTTCTGTTGGCGATCGAGGATCACCTTGTCCGCATCGGGGAACACCTCCGGGTCGCGGTTGGCGCCCGGGAAGTTCATCAGCACACGCTCGCCCGCCTTCATCGGGCAACCCTTGTACTCCTTGTCCTCGATCAGCCGGCGAGCCATGGTGACCGGCGCGTAGGCGCGCAGGAACTCTTCGATCGCAGTCGGCATCAGCTCGGGCTCGGCCACCAGGCGGCGACGGTCGGCGGGGTGCATCGCCAGGTGCCACATCGTCGAGCCGATCGACGACCAGGTGGTGTCGATGCCGGCGATGAGCAGTAGCGCGCACATGCCCATCACGACCGGTACCCCGATGGGTTCGCCATCGCGCTCCGAGTGCAGCAGTTCGGTGATGAAGTCGTCCTGCGGATCGGCCTGACGTTCCTCGATCGCGCCTTGCAGGTAGGTGATGATGCCCACAACGCCGCGACGACGGCGCTCGGGGTCGTGGGCGAACTCGAGCACGTCGCGCACCCACTCGGTGAACGTGGCCGACATCTCCTCGGGGACACCGAGGATATGCCCGATCACGCGCACCGGGATCTGCTGCGCGTACTCGGCTGCTGCGTCGCCCTCGCCGCGAGCGACCACGTCTGCCACCAGCCGGCGACACAGCTCGCGGGTGAACACCTCGTACTCGGCCACACGAGCCGGGCTCATCGTGGGCAACACCAAGCGGCGGGTCCAGGTGTGCAGCGGCGGGTCGGCGCTGATCGGCGGCACTCCCGCGGTGAGCAACGGAACTGATGTGGCAGCGGGGCCGATGTCGATGATGGGGACGACGCTGATGCCGTTGCCTGACGGGAAGTTCTTGATGTCGTGGGCGATCTCGTAGACATCGGCGTATCGCGTCGGCAACCACGACCCACCCCAGCGATCGGTGTGCGCCATCGGACACGCTTGGCGCAGTTCGTCCCAGATGCCGTAGGGATCGGCGATGTACTGGGCGTCGAAGATGTCGTAGTCACTCGCCCAGTCGTGTACCGGTGCGGTCACCGGTGCGCCCTGTGTGATCTCGCTGGTCATGGGTTGCCGATCTCCTGGCCGAGTGTTGGTCGGCCATCCTGGCAGAACACCTCGGCAACAGGCTCGTCGGCCGGAATGAATGATCGCGCAACTCCGGTCGACCTCGTCGTTCGTCGGCGAGGGGGCTGGGATTCTTCTCGCTGCTTCGGTAACGCGAGTTACCGGGCTGGGAACCACAGTTACCGTGTGCCGGCAACCACTACCCCCACTCGCCCCGGCATGTGGTCGCGATGGTGGCGACCATCACATCCATGTTTGCAACCGTCGCTGGCAAAGCGGGATCACGGGCGTCGGCCGATCTGTTCCAGGCTGACTTGTAGGTGGCCGCGGCGTACGCCGACGTCGATGGTGTGGGTGGCGTCGGGCCGCCGGGTGACGGTCAGGTCGATCGTGGCGTTGCCGGCAGCAAGATGCTCGAGCCGTACTTCTGTGAGCCAATCGGGCAGCGCCGCTCGGACGACCAAGGATCTGGCGGCGGCGTCGGCTTCAAGTCCCAGGAGCACGGAGATGAGCTGGATCACGGAGCCCGCGGCCCAGGCCTGAGG
>JANONE010000566.1:0-2860 GCA_031420675.1 Ilumatobacteraceae bacterium
CGGCGTGTTCCTGCCCGATGGCACGCGTGTCGGCGAGCTCGACGAGGAGATGGTCTACGAGAGCCGGCCGGGCGAGACGTTCTTGCTCGGCGCGAGCACGTGGCGCATCGAAGACATCACGTTCGAGCGGGTGGTGGTCACGCCGGCGCCGGGCGAGCCGGGGAAGATGCCCTTCTGGCACGGCGATCGTCCCGGCCGCCCACTCGAACTCGGCCGAGCCCTCGGCGAGTTCCAACGTGAGGCGAGGGCCCTGCCGGCAGCGGGCGCGCTCGCGCAGCTGATGGCCGAATATTCTCTCGATGCGCTCGCGGCGCAGAACGTGTTGCTGTACTTGGAGGAGCAGGTGCAGGCGACGGGTGTGGTGCCCGACGACCGCACGATCGTCGTCGAACGATTCCGCGACGAGATCGGCGATTGGCGGGTGTGCATCCTCAGCCCGTTCGGGGTGCCGGTCCACGCACCATGGGCGATGGCCATCGAACGCCGGCTGATGGAGCGCTACGACATCCCAGTGGAGACGATGTACACCGACGACGGCATCGTCCTACGCCTGCCGGAGGCGGCGGACGAGTTGCCGCTGGCCGATCTGATCATCGATCCCGACGACATCGACGAACTGGTGATGGCGTCACTGCCGCAGACGTCGCTGTTCTCCGCGCGCTTTCGCGAGTGCTCGGCCCGTGCGCTGTTGTTGCCGCGGCGGCGCCCCGATCAGCGCACTCCGCTGTGGCAGCAACGCCAGCGCGCCGCCGACCTCCTGGCGGTGGCGTCCAAGTACCCGACGTTCCCGATGCTGCTGGAAACGTCGCGCGAATGCTTGCAAGACGTGTTCGATCTGCCGGCTCTCCGCGAGGTGTTGGGTCAGCTGCGGAGCCGAGCGATCCGCGTCGTCAGCGTGGATACGGCCAAGGCATCGCCGTTCGCGCAGAGTTTGCTCTTCAACTGGATCGCGGCCTTCATGTACGAGGGCGACAGCCCGCTGGCCGAGCGCCGCGCCGCCGCGCTCGCGCTCGACCGCGACCTGTTGCGCGACCTGTTGGGCGCCGAAGAACTTCGAGAGCTGCTCGACCCGGGCGCGCTCGCCGACCTCGAACTGGAGCTGCAACTGCTCGCCGACGGACGTCGGGCGCGCACCGCCGACGAACTGCACGATGTGTTGCGCAAGGTGGGCGACCTGTCGGCCGCCGAGGTCGACCTGCGTTGCGAGGGCGTCGACAGCGGTGCCTGGCTGGCGGGCCTCGTGCATGATCGGCGGACGATCCAGGTGTCGGTGGCGGGCGTCGATCGCTACCTCGCTGCCGAGGACGCGGCCCGCTATCGCGATGCGCTCGGCTGCAACGTGCCGCTTGGCCTACCACGCGCGTTCACCGAGCCGGTGCCGCACCCGCTGGAGTCGCTGGTCGGCCGGTACGCGCGCACCAACGGCCCGTTCCGTGTGGAGGATCTGGCGGCTCGCTTCGGCATCTCAGTGGATCGGGCGATGGGTGCCCTGGTGGCGCTCGAGGCCCAAGGACGGGTGGTACGCGGCGAGTTCCGGCCCAACGGGACTGGTCGTGAGTTCAGTGATGTCGACGTGCTGCGTCAGTTGCGGCGTCGATCGCTGGCCGCGCTGCGCCGCGAGGTCGAACCCGTCGATCAGCAGGCTTACGCGCGGTTCCTGCTCGGCTGGCACAGCATTCCGGGCGATCGGCGCGGCCTCGATGGCCTGGTCGAGGCGCTCGGCCAGTTGCAGGGGGCGGCGCTGATTGCCAGCACGTTGGAGACGGAGGTGCTGCCTGCGCGCTTGCGTTCCTATCGCGCCGCCGACCTCGACGAGCTGTGCACTGCGGGCGAGCTGGTGTGGGTGGGCGCGGGTGCGTTGGGTGTCAACGATGGCCGTGTTCGCCTGTGCTTCGCCGATCAGTTGCCGGTGCTCGCCCAGGGTTGGGAGACGGTCGAGCCGCCCAGCGGCCCGTTGCCCGTGGCGTTGCGCGAGTACCTCGCCGCCCACGGCGCCAGCTTCTGGAACGGCATCCGCGCATCTGCCGTTGGTGATGCTGCTGGGGCCACCGACGCCGAGCTGCTCACCGCGCTGTGGGATCTCGTGTGGGCAGGTGAGGTCACCAACGACTCGCTCACTCCGTTGCGGGCGCTGTTGAGCTCGAAGGGTTCGCGGGCCGGTCGCTCTGCGTCGCCGGTGCGTGGGCGGCCGCGCCCCGGTCGCCTCACTCGCATCGGCCCGCCGCTCGGTGCCGGCCGCTGGAGCCTTGTCGCCCCCCTGCTGCTCCCGGCACCGTCGCCCACCGAGGCGGCGCACACGACTGCGCTGCAACTGCTCGATCGCTACGGCGTGGTCACCCGCGAGGCGGTGTTGGCCGAAGGTGTGCGCGGCGGCTACGCGGCGGTGTACGGCGTGCTGAAAGTGCTGGAGGAACGCGGCCAGACGCGGCGCGGCTACTTCGTGGCCGGCCTTGGTGCCGCCCAGTTCAGCCTGCCGGGCGCTGTCGATCGGTTGCGCAGCCTGCGCGACACGCCCGATCGCGAGCTGCATCCCAACGACATGCCGGCGCCGGTGGTGCTGGCTGCCACCGACCCCGCACAGCCGTATGGTGCGGCGATCGCGTGGCCCGAGTCGGCCGGTCGTCCGGCGCGAGCAGCGGGTGCGTTGGTGGTGTCGCGTGCCGGCGTGCCGTTGGTTTGGTTCGAACGGCGGTCGCATCATTTGGTCACCTTCCCGGCGGCGGTCGACGACAGCGTGTGGGCCGATGCTCTCGCCGCGCTGGTTAAAGACGGCCGGGCCCGCACGGTGGAGGTGCGCAAGGTGAACGGCGAGTCGATCACCCCCACGTCGCCGTGGGCGGGGGCGCTGCTAGGTGCGGGC
>JANONE010000567.1:0-1799 GCA_031420675.1 Ilumatobacteraceae bacterium
GCCGCCGCCGCATTTCAGAAGTGGCGATCCGCGCCCGCACCGCTGCGCGGCGAGCTCGTGCGCCGGCTCGGCGAGCAACTGCGCATCCACAAGGCCGACCTCGCTCGCATCGTGCAGTTGGAAGCCGGCAAGATCGAGAGCGAGGCATTGGGCGAGGTGCAGGAGATGATCGACATCTGCGACTTCGCTGTCGGCCTCAGCCGGCAGTTGCACGGCCTCACCATCGCCAGCGAACGACCCGGCCACCGGCTGATGGAGCAGTGGCACCCGGTGGGCCCCACTGGTGTCATCACGGCCTTCAACTTCCCGGTCGCGGTCTGGAGCTGGAACGCGGCGCTCGCACTGGTGTGCGGCAACCCGGTGATCTGGAAACCCAGCGAACTCACACCGCTGACGGCGCTGGCCACGCAGGCGCTGTTCGAGCGAGCCGCCGCCGGCATGGAGGTTCCCGCACACCTGAACCAGGTGCTGCTCGGCGATGGCGCCGTCGGCGCCGAGCTCGTCGCCCACGAGGGCATGCCGATCGTCAGCGTCACGGGCAGCACAGTGATGGGCCGCAAGGTCGCCCCCGTGGTCGCCGAGCGGTTCGGTCGCTGCATCCTCGAGCTCGGCGGCAACAACGCAGCCATCGTCTCCCCCAGTGCCGACATGGAGTTGGTCGTGCGCGGCGTCACGTTCGCAGCTGCTGGGACCGCCGGTCAGCGCTGCACCAGCTTGCGCCGCCTGATCGTGCACCACTCACGTCTCGACGAAGTGACCGGCCGGCTCGCCACCGCCTTCGCCAGCTTGCCCGTCGGCAGCCCGCTCGACGCGGCCACCCTCGTCGGCCCCCTCGTGCGCATGACCGCGCTGGATCGCATGCAGGCCGCTCTCGCCGCCGCCCAGGACGACGGCGGCACCGTGCTGGTGGGCGGCGAACGCCACCTCGCGGAGGAAGCACCGGCCGCCGCCTACGTACGGCCGGCGATGGTGACGATGCCCGGGCAGACCGAGATCGTCGCGACCGAGACCTTCGCCCCGATCCTGTACGTGCTCACCTACGACTCGTTCGACGAGGCGATGCACCTGCAGAACGACGTGACACAGGGCTTGGCCAGCAGCATCTTCACCACCGACCTGCGTGAAGCCGAGCGCTTCTGCAGTGCGGCCGGCAGCGACTGCGGCATCGCCAACGTGAACATCGGCCCCAGCGGCGCCGAGATCGGTGGTGCGTTCGGCGGCGAGAAGAGCAGGGGCGGGGGCCGCGAGAGCGGCAGCGACGCGTGGAAGGGCTACATGCGCCGGGCCACCAACACGATCAACTACAGCAACGAACTGCCGCTCGCGCAGGGCGTGCAGTTCGGCTGAATCAGTACGGCGGCCCAGCCTCGATGCGCCCGAAGTCGTCGCCGGAGAGGTTGTCAACCACGTCGGGCAGGATCGCAGTCAGCCAATCGGTCGTCAGCACGGTGGACCGGGCATCTCCGTACAGGAAGGCACCCACCTGCAGATCGTCGGTGATCCAGTCGGTCTCGCAGAACGGGGTCGCGCCGCTCTCGGTGTCCTTCGCCGTGACGCAGTACTTCACGAGCGTGCCACCGCGGAATGGCTGGTCGTCCTCGAACTTCACCGTCCAGCTGAAGAGCAGCTGCTCCAAGGTATCGCGATAGCCGGCAACGCCGTTCATCTCGGCGGCGTACACGCCGAGTTCGGCGTCGCTGCCCTCGTCGTTGCGGAAGCACTGGATGAGGGCCAGGTCGACGTCGCCCGTCATGAGGTTCACCTCCGTGCGGAACACGTCGCCTTCACCGCTGACGAGG